>NZ_JARESU010000036.1:0-77995 GCF_046027075.1 Paraburkholderia sp. RL18-085-BIA-A
TCCATAAAATACGAAGTCACTATCAGCACGCCAGGCACGGAGAAAGATGCTTTCTCTACAGAAGGAGCATTAGCGGGCATTCCCACCAATATTCCGACCCAGGAAGCTAAACTGAGCCTTTCAGCTCCGCCAGGATTCGCGTTTACATTTCTGGATCCGATTATCGTTGTTGATGGCAGCGGACATCGGGATGTGCAGGCGGAACAACAGACCAAAGGGCCCGGACTAAACCCGCAGCGAACCTTAGTGACCTGGGAACTTCACTCGCCAAAAACGGGAAAGCGGTATTTATTCCGCTATCGCTTGGAACGCATTTAAGGAAGCTACCGTGAATCCTCCAGAATTCATCTGCAACGGCTGTGGGAAATGTTGCACGGGCGGCACCGACGATCTTGGCGTCCTTCTGCTACCCGACGATATTAGTCGAATTGCTGATTATTTGAGTTTGAATCCCGATGAATTCGTCGAGAAGTGCTGCGATGGTCGACCCTTTCCCGTATCGTCAAAGCTGGAGATGCGGCAGCTGCGCACGGAAGGCGGCCGCTGTATCTTTTTGCGAACAGATAATCTTTGTGCGATACATGATGTAAAGCCGCTTCAGTGTGAGACCGGCCCCTTCGGCATGTTCTGGGACGGTGAGCTTCGATACGAATGCATGCGCCAGCTTCCAAAAGAGTCTATTCAGCGAGCAAAGGCAGAAACAGTCCGAGAGTTTTCTATTCACTTCTCCCGATTCCGGGTCAATCAGAAGCCATCCTAGGAGGGCGCCATGTCCTATAACTCCATCAGTGCGACGCTGCGCAAGCTGAACGAGTTGATCGAAAATAGCCATGAGGCTAGCCAGCACGAGGCCAACTGGCGCAAAGACGAAGAGGCGATCGACGCCAGGGCAGCACAAGACGCGGCTGAAATGTCGCGTGCCGATACTGTCCGCCGCAACCGCGGTCCTGTCGATAACCGGTCGACGAAGGCGACAACCTGAAGAGCGTGCCGCGTAACGTCAGGCTGCAGTGTTCCGGTCGCGAGATACAGAGTAATCAGGTGTCGAGGCGCGTGTACCGCGATTCGAGATTGATGGAATGTAGCCGCCGATCGCGTTGAAGGGATGCAAAGTGGGCGGGTCCGGTCGACACGTCGTTAGAGCGAACTGGAGAGTCCAACTGAGCCCTTCACCGCCCCGCGTGCGGCTTGCACGTCCGAATTGCATTTGCATATTGCGCCGACCATACTCGTCAAGTCGGGCACTTTCCGGGGCAACTCTCATGAATGGTAACGATCCCCATGGCCACGAGCCGCAGCATCCGCATGCTGACGATCACGATCACGCGGGCAGCGCACTGTCCGAGATGGACTTGCGCGTCCGTGCGCTGGAATCCCTGCTGGTCGAGAAGGGGTACGTCGATCCCGACGCGCTGGACGTACTGATCGAGACCTACGAGCACAAGGTCGGTCCGCGCAACGGCGCCCGCGTGATCGCGAAAGCGTGGCACGATCCCACTTTCAAACGATGGTTGCTCGACGACGCGACCGCGGCGATCGCCTCGCTCGGCTATCAAGGCAGGCAAGGCGAGCATATGATCGTGTTGGAGAACACGCCCGCCGTGCACAACATGGTGGTCTGCACATTGTGTTCATGCTATCCGTGGCCGGTACTTGGGCTTCCGCCGGTCTGGTACAAGTCGGCGCCATACCGGTCCCGTGCGATTATCGATCCGCGAGGTGTACTGAAGGAATTCGGCTTTGAATTGGACGCCGAAGTCGAGTTTCGCGTGTGGGACTCGACCTCCGAGGTCCGTTATCTGGTGTTGCCGATGCAGCCTCCCGGAACCGCTGGTTTCTCCGAGGAAGCGTTGGCTGAACTGGTGACACGTGACTCGATGATCGGCACGGGTCTGCCGAAGACACCGGAACCTGCCCGGGAGTCCACATGAACGGTGCGCAAGATCTCGGTGGCATGCAGTCGTTCGGCCCGATACGGCCGGAAGCCGATGCGTTGATTTTTCACGCGGACTGGGAGCGCCACGCGCTGGCGATTACGTTGGCGATGGGCGCGGCGGGCAAGTGGAACATCGACATGTCTCGTGCCGCGCGGGAGAGCTTGCCGCCTGCGCAATATCTCGCCAGCAGCTACTTCGAGATCTGGTTCGAAGGTCTGAAAAAGCTGCTGCTGGACACGGGGTTGGTGACGGCCGAGGAAATCGCTAGCGGCGTGTCGCGCAGTGCAGGGATGCCGGTGCCTCGCGTATTGATGGCTAGCGAGGTGGCTGCGGCGCTACGCCGGGGCAGCCCTGTCGATCGTCCTGCGCTCACGGAAGCACGCTTCAAGGTTGACGACGAGGTCTTGACCCGTCAGTTGAACCCCTCCACGCATACGCGGTTGCCACGCTATTGCCGAGGCCGACGGGGTCGCGTCATCGCCGTGCACGGTCCGCACGTATTTCCCGACACCAACGCAATCGGGCTCGGTGAACAGCCGCAATGGCTGTATACCGTTCGCTTCGATGCGTCCGAACTCTGGGGGAAGGATACGACCGCGGCATCCGTATGCGTCGATTGCTGGGAACCCTATCTGGACTATCCGGATGTCACGCCTGCCTGATATGACGCACACCCGGTCGAACTTTCCCGAACTGCGCGCCGCCTTGCCGGCATTGCCTTGTGACGACGCAGGGCCCGTTTTCAGTGCGCCATGGGAAGCCCGGGCGTTTGCCATGACGTTGAGTTTGCATGAGCATGGCCTGTTCACCTGGACCGAATGGGCGGAGGGTCTGAATCAGGCGATCGGCGATGCGCAGGCCGGTGGCGACTCAGACTATGGCGACACCTACTACAGCCACTGGTTGACGGCATTGGAGCGCATCAGCGCCCGCAAGGGATTGCTGACCATCGGCATCCTCGAACAACGCCGGAACGAATGGGACATCGCCGCACGACATACGCCCCATGGGCAGCCGATTGAGCTGAAGTGACAGTGCGCGCCCTATGCGCATCCAACGGGCCTATATCTGGGCTTATTCTCTACACGCATTCATCTCATGAAAATTTTTCCCGGACAGGAGGGGCCTTCGGCGGCATGACGTCCATATAAAGGCGAACATCAGCTTCTCGTCCGCAGACCGGCACGCCGATAGTCATCTTGTACCGGAGACTTTGTCTTGGCCTGCCGGGCGGCTCTTCACATGATCGATGAAGGCGCGTAGCTTCGGCATGATCTGCCGGCGGCTTGGATAATAGAGAAACACTCCCGGTATCACCGGCGCGAACGGCTCCAGCACGTGCACCAGTTTTCCCGCCCTCAACCCTTCAGCGACCATCGGCTCGGGTAGCTGGGCAAGGCCTATACCTTCGACTGCCGCACCCAGCATGGTGGGAAAATCATGGGCGATGAAAGGGCCGCTTACGGCGATCTCGATCGCGTTGCCGTCGTTGTTGAATGACCATAGCGCGAGCGCGCCGCTGGATCTCCGCCATCGCAAACATGCGTGTTGGCGCAGATCGTCCGTGTGCTCAGGCCGGCTGCGCCCTGCGAAGTAGGCCGGGCTGCCTACGACGACGAGACGAAACGGTCGCGTCAACGGTACCGCGACCATGTCGGCGGCGACGAACTGACCCAGCCGGATACCGGCGTCGAACCCTTCCGCCGCGAGATCGATCAGCTCCTTGCTTGCGGCGATCTCCACTTCGACCTCGGGATAAGCCTTGCAGAAGGACGCAATCAGTGGTTCCAGCAGGATTGGCACCACCGCGCGCGGCACGGAAAGACGCAGCAATCCGGCGGGCCGCTGGCCAAGTCCGCGCGCCACCTCACTAGCGGCGACAAGCTCCTCGAAGGCAGGCTTCGCGCGCGAAAGAAACCGTTCGCCAGCTTCGGTCAGACCGACGCTACGCGTGGTGCGTATGAAGAGCGCTGCGCCGATGCGCTCTTCAAGTACACGCACCGCCTGGCTCACGGCCGACGGCGTCACCCCGAGTTCGGCGGCTGCCCGGCGAAAACTGTGATGCTGGGCAACGCTCAGGAACACCTCCACGCCATCGAGCGCGCCCTGCCTCACTGTGAAGTTCTGCTTCATAGCCCGTCAACATTGCGATGAATAGTCGCTCGCGAGAGGCCATGGTACACCTACGCCTACGGATGAAGAGTTACGCCAATGTCGACTCGCAAGCCCTGGACAATCCCTAAGACTGTGGAGGAACTTTGCAATGACTGATGCACTTGATGGTGTGCGTGATCACTATCGCGCGACCGGCCTGACCGAGCGGCTGAAGATCGCGCTCGCGGTCTTTGGGCCGGAGGATCAGCGTCTCACGCCGCAGCAACTGGGCGCCCTCGACCAGTTTCACACCCGTGGACTTGCTGCCACCGCCGAGCTTGCCAAACTGGCTGGGATCACCGCCGACATGTCGGTGCTGGACGTCGGTTCGGGCGTTGGCGGGCCGGCCCGTTTTCTGGCTGCAAGCTATGGCTGCCGGGTGACGGGTGTCGACCTCAGCGAGCCATTCGTCGATGCCGCACGCTACCTCACGCAGCGCACAGGGCAGAGCAAACAGGTGTCGTTCCATACCGCCAGCGCGCTGGAACTTCCCTTCGACCACAGTTGTTTTGACGTCGTCTTGCTGCAGCATGTGGCGATGAACGTCGCCGATCGCGCACGACTTTACGGAGAGATCCGACGTGTACTGAAGCCAGGCGGCAAGTTTGCGACGTTCGACGTCGTCGCAAACGGCAGCGAACCGCACTATCCCGTTCCCTGGGCGCGAACCCCGGCCACCAGCTTTCTCCTGACCTCCGACGCAACACACGAGGCAATCGAAAAAGCAGGTTTCCGCACACTGGCATGGCAAGACGACACCGAGGCCGCAAAGGCCTGGATCACGCAACTGCGTGCGTCGGGGGCGCCGTCCTCGCCAAATCTTAGCGTGGTGATGGGCCCGGACTTCGCACAGCTTTCGACCAACCTGGGGCGAAATCTGCTGGAAGGCCGACTCGGTATTTTCAGTGCGGTGTTCGAGACCGCGCCCGCCAAGACCGGAATTCATACGGAGAACCGCTGATGACCGCCGCCTCCATTCCTGCCGGTATCGTCCCGCCGCGTCCCGCTTGGCGCAGCCTGCTTTGGCTCATCCCGTTGGCGGCGCTGTGGATTGCGTTGATCTACTGGAAGCCGATTATCCCGACCAGCGGCGTTCCGACCACGGCTCATCAGCTGATGGCTCATGGGTTTATCGCGGTCGGTTTGTGGCTCGGCCTCGAAAGCACGGACCTGACGCCGAGCCAACGCCGCACCACCTGGCTGGCGGTCATGATTCCAGACACGCTTTGGTTTGCTGTCGCGTGGAGCGCAGCGATCAATGGCGTATTCCGTACGGACGCTATACCTTTGCCGCTGTTGCCGTTGGCGATCTTCTTGCCGGTGATGATCGGCGCGCCACTGCTGCTGTTGTCGAAACGGGTGGGGCAGGTGCTCGATGCGATGCCGGCGACCTGGCTTGTCGCTCTTCAGCTCTATCGGGTATTCGGCGGCTGGGCACTCGCGGCCTGGCTGCATGGGGTGCTGCCCGGCGTGTTCGCGTTCCCGGCGGGAACTGGCGATGTATTGACCGGCCTGTTCGCCGTGCCGGCGGCAATTGCCGTGGCGAGCGGTACGGTTCAAGGACGGAAGGCGGCGATCGCCTGGAACATTTTCGGCCTCGCCGACTTCGCCGTCGCGATTACCTTGGGGATGATCACCTCGCCCGGGCGCTTCCAGTTGATCGCTCCGAGCATACCGAGCATCGGCGCCGGCTCTTACCCGGATGTGCTGACGCCTGCTTTCGTGGTGCCAAGCTCGATCCTGTTACACGCGCTGTCGCTGCGCCAGCTGATCCGACGACGCGCCGGCTGATCTCTTCCCTATCCTTCGATGCGTCAGACAACGCCTTACAGGAGGTAGCATGTCGACGGAACGTCTCTTCCAATTGCATCTCGTTCTGGGGTATGTCGCCTGGCTGCTTTGCTTCCGCGCATACGTCTGGCCCAGGCTCAAGTCGATGGACCCATTCGACGCGCAACGCGCCATCGCCACCCTGCACAGCTTCCGCTTCTTCGGACTGGTCTTCATCCTGCCGGGCATCGTCAGCCCTGATCTGCCAGCCAGCTTCGCTGTGTTCGCCGCATACGGTGATTTGGCAACGGGAGTTCTGGCGATGCTGGCTCTACTGACAGCACCAATACGCCCACTCTTCTGGTTGTTCGTCGTAGTCTTCAATCTCGTGGGCGCGACCGACCTCATTGTCGATTACTACCACGCTATCCAGTCCGATCTTCCCGCGCGCGCGGGAGAGCTGGGCGCTATGTACGCGATTCCGATCATCTACGTGCCCGTGCTGATGATTACGCATGTTGCGGCCTTCTATCTGCTGCTGCGCCCTCAGCAAAAGGCGGCCCGGAGCTATTTGTCCTTCCGTAAGTCATGACAGCCGTGACCATCCAGCGGCAGCGGTGATACTAGGTCCGGCTACCGATATGACCGACTAGCGGAAGGTGTAGGGCGTGAACGAATGGCGGATGGACTTTGATGCTGTTGCAAAAGTCGGTGATTAGACATGGGCGCCCATTGGTAGCCGCGAGCCCTCGCGCGGCTAGATCTGAGCTATGCAGTCCGATATCGAACCCGCAGATTATTTTCTATTTCGATGTCGATCCCGCGGCTTGTCGATCGTCGTTGCTTTGAAAATAACCGGTCATGAGCCTCGGATTTGCTGTTCGCCCCAGGCTCTAGCCGCCGTCGCAATCCGATTGAGGAGGAAACCCAGTGGACAAACTCGACAATCCGATCCTGCAGGTCCTGGATGACTACAAAGCTGCGGTATTCGCAAAAGACGTCGACTCGTTCGTCGCGCTGTACGACGCGGACGTATTGGTCTTCGACATGTGGCGCGTATGGTCGTACAAAGGCATTGCGGTCTGGCGGGAAATGGCGGCGGGCTGGTTCGGTTCGCTGGGTACGGAACGCGTTATCGTGGATTTCAGCGACGTGCAAAGGATCGTGGCCCAAGACCTCGCGGTTGTTCACGCCTTCGTGACATACAAAGCTGTTACTGCCGATGGCGTGGATCTGCGCTCGCTGGACAATCGCCTGACCGCGACGCTCAGGCAGAAGAGCGACGGGTGGAAGATCATCCACCAGCACACATCCTTGCCGATCGACCTCGAAACAGCGAAGGGTATTTTCAAGCGTTGATAAAGCGCGGTCGAGGGGCAGCGCCGGGATGAAACCGTGACGTCGGCATTTCTCCGGCGAGTTTCAAGATCACGCGGGTCAACGCCGCGACAATTGCGCAACAGCCGGCTCGAGCGAGTTAGGCTGTTCCTCGATTACTTCTAGCGCCCGTGAGCGGGTTTCGATACCGAAACCGAAAATGATCGGCGCCTGCAGCACAAGCAGCATCGCGACGCTGAATGCCACATAACGTATGCCGCCTGCCTGATGGACAACCAGCGTACTGGTCAGCACAGTGAAGCTGAAATAGACAAAATCATAGAATGAGATCGGCGTTCGACTCCCAAAGAGGGCGAACGATCCAGAATAGAAATGGGCAATCAGCGCGTACAGGAATGCCCAGAAGAAGCCGATGAGCAGATATGCGGACGCGGCGCCGAACAGCTTGTCGGCCGTCATGACCTCGCGCCGAAATACATAGCGCAGCAGGTAGGCAACTGTTGTGGCATACAGCAAGGCGCCGAATCCCCATGACACGGCGATGGCGTGCGGGTCAGAGCCGGTCACTGAGATCCACTGATACGTGAGCGCCGGGCCGGCGAGCAGTATTGCGACGGCAAATGAGACCGTCGTGCGGCCCACCGACGCCACAGCGGCAACGATAATGAATGTGTTGACGCAATTGGTCGCGAAACGGCCGAATGGGGTGGCCTCAATGAACGGTACCGCACCGAGAAAAAGCATCAGTACCAGGAAGAGGTAGAAACAGCGTTGAAAAAATATTTTTCCAACAAGCCTGCCCGCATTCCTGATCAGCATAGCCCAACCCACTGAGAGTAGATTTGCTCGTTCAGCACGCACGACGCAACCGCAATCGATTTGATCGACGGTGTAGTCAGGTTGTGCGCGCATGCTTCGAACAGGCGATGACTCTTACGCGCAATCTGACGATGCCGGCTTCACCGTCGTTCACAGCCTACCGTGCCATGCAGCATCATCAACGCGCCTGGAGATTTCATCGATCAGCTATATCGAGCAATACCTGCGATCCAACGTGAAGCCTATTTTTCCATGACTCGGACGAGGCGGGTCTCGCATTTTTCTCCAACAGTGTTTCGAGTTTCGTTCTGCGCGGCCCACGCCTGCCGAATGTGAGTTCAATTATTTGAACCAGCGTAACACGGCCGCCCGCTGCAAGCGGCCGGGGACCGCTCGCATATTGAAAGAGAAGTCAATTGAAAGCACGTCCCAAAGTTCGTAGAGGCGAGTCCACTCGTGCGCATGATTGCCGTGAGTGCGGCGGTGAGCGTAACCATGATGTCGATCGCGGCGACGGCTTTCGCGCGAGCCACTTCACCCACGAATAGCAGCGTGATCATTTACCGGTCTTCGATATCGGCAATAGCGCGGTTAATGAAAACTTTCAATACATCGCGCATCCGCCGATGCGGCCGGTGACGGCGAGCGAGCCCACTTCGGTACGCAGTTCGCCCGGAGGCCGTCGAGGGGAAACGGGAGCATCGGCAGCGGCAAGAACGACGCAGCAGGAGTTCCGCCGCCGCAGATGCCCTCGACGCGTCATTCAACGCGCCGGTTTTGCCATAACGCTCCTTCTCAGATTGGGCCAGGCGCCGTGGCCGGCCATCGACCGCGGGCTCGGGGTTGCGAGGCACCTGACAGGTTGGGTATCACCTGTTTCGTCCAGACTTCAGGCGCTTAACGGTTGTTTGAACGGCTGCGAGTCCGCTCGCCGACCAACCGTGAACTCCGTTTGTAGATCGAGAGACGCTTTGCGCTTTTCTTCAGCGGTTTTGATGAAGTCGGACAGTTCGCGCTCCATGGATGAATCTTTCGCCCCCGGTTTCCACCTCGCCGCTCCGTGCCGGCGGCGCGTGGCCCGAGCCAGTTCCAATGCACACCTCGCTGCCTTTGCACATTCGTATTCAACCTGACCGCAAAGGTCTATCGGCTCACCGAACTCCCGAAATGCCTCCACATACTCGCGGGCCGAGTGCACCGTAGCGGGGTACTCGCGCAGATCGGAGATAACTCTGCGGTTCAGGACGCGCCACTGCAGCTTGTCCGGATAGGCAAAGGCGGGGATGGACACGCCCTTGCTGGCTTCGCGGCTGATGGGGTCGACCGGCTCCGCTGCTGCCCAGGCGGCCTTGTGCATCATCGTCCGACAGGTTCGAGCGTAGCTTTCCAGCGACAGTGCGAGTTCCAACGCGGTATCGCGTCGCTGACGCCTGCGCTCCCTGGCATCCCTTGCCGAGATCCACACGAGCGTTATGACAGAGCCGATTGCCCCTGACGCTAGCGCCAGAGTCATCGGAGTATTCCAGCTAAGTCGCTGGAGATATTCAAGCCATTCCTGCGGCATACGAAGCGCCCCGAAGAAGAGGTGCATAGAGTATAAGCAATCGTTTGCGCGGAGTAGTCAGCGCAAAAAATGCAATGTGCGTTTTTGCCACAAGCGCTGCGATCGGGCGAGTTGCATCTTGACAGACCGGGCCGAACCGTGGCCAGGCGCCGACAGCGGGGCGTGAAAAGTTTGTAGCCGCCTTGCTTCCTGGCGGACGGGGCGGCGAAGTTGATCCGGGAGGCGCGATGCGTCCCCGTGCTGCTGACTATGGCAAGCATCGTTCGGTCGCTAGACGATCGGCAAGGTTGGGCCACGAAGAGACGGTCGCCCGGACCACGCCTTTGCGGGTGAACCGGGAAGCTTTAGCGCTTAGGGCTAGCTAGCGCTCATGGCCGTGCTCGACCTCACCCGGAAGAGGCATATCGTGTTTTCCGGAAAGCATGCAGTCAACGAAGGTGTGAGCTCGATTTTCCGCATATTTAAACGCTTCACGCTCGGAGAGGAATTTGAGGTGTTCTGGAAAATTTGCAATCTCCTGCCCAGGATGCCCAAGCGAACTAATAACCCAGGAAACTCTGTATCGACGTCCACCACCGTGGAAAGACAGCGTCGTGGCGGGGTCGACCTGCACATTGATGCTATATCCACGGTACGAAGCATAGGTCTGGAAAGACATTTACGCCTCCTCTCTCGCTTTTGCCCGCATCGGCAAAGAGTGACACGCAACCGCCATGCCGCAGCGGAATGTGGTCAGGGAAACTACGCGGGTATGGACCAGACACGCTCTGCCAAAGACGACAACGCGCTGATTGCAAAGTGGATGTCCCGGCCGCAAAAGGACCGGGACAGACGTTCATGTTCAGGGCGAGCACCTGCAGCGGCAGTTGCTCACGCACATCCGAATCGCCCTGACGCCACGTATGTCGCTGACTCGAGCTGGACGATATGCGCGACAGCCCACTTCCCCAGTTCTCGGCGCGAAGAAAGTGACGGAGAATAATTCTCGGGAGAACAAGTCGACCAATGACGTTGTTACAGTCGGTGCCTGGTTGTGTTGGCAAAAAAAAGCCGCAGGCAATGCTGCGGCTAACAAACACACACGCCAATCGTTGGGGACGCTGACGTGTTTCATCATGCTATCCAAGCTCGTTTCGGATGAAAACCCAGGTGTTCCGTATGATGATTTCCGTCTCCCCGCGAAGGCTTTCAGGATCTGCATGTTGCCCTGCGTCCCGTGCGAGGGCGGTCGCATAAAAACCACACCGGACCGCTCACGATGCTAAAAGATAAGCGTGGGGTCGGGTAGCCGATCATCGGACGATACGAAATGGTCGGCCGACCCGGCTGAACCGAGGCGCTTCTGCAGTCGCGCTACTGTTGTTCGTCGCAGCCCACCCAAACTGGCCTTTATGTCTCTCCCGCGAATGATGCGGGGTCCCGACACAACGACGAAGGACCGTTCCCGCTGTGGCGCTTGAAGGGGGCGACCAGTGGGTGTGGACTCTCGAAGCGTGGTCATTGCCTTTATGGCGTTTTCTATTGAGTTTAAGACTGACGTTCCCGCAGAATAACTGTGATGTGCCGGAGGCCATAGGCGATTCAAACAAACAAAAGCCAACGTAACCAAACAAAAGGCAACGTAACCGTGCAAGCATTCGTATTGCGCGCTCCGGGCAACATGTTCAAGGAAGCACTGGGCCTGACGACGAGCACCACGACAAGCAGCTCAGCGGGCGACAGCACACATGTGCAGCCGGTCGATGCCTGGCTTAGGCAGGCATTGGAACTGGCCAAAGTCGAAAGTTGCCGCAGACCGGGGCTTTGCCTTCGTCGCCGATCAGGTTCTCACGACTATTTTTACGTACGTCGCGCAGCAACTCGATGCAGCGTTGCGTCCTGAAACGATCTGGCTTTTCAGTTGTGACATGAGGGCTGCTGGCGCTGTGGCTGCAATCCGATGCGCGGCGCGCGTTCGGCTTTACACGTGAAAAGGGCTTTTTCGTGAAGGCGGGCGGCGACTGGAATCAGGATCTGCAGATAGCCGAGGTCTGTCCGAAGCATTGAGTGGTGATCTTGCACATCGAGCTGCATCCCGCTGCAATTCACGCATAGAGAACGCACCTTGCGCTCTTATGGTGTTTGACTGCGCGTCGCACAACCCAACGCTGAGTTTTTACGCAACGTTAACGCTGCATTGGCTAAGCTTAAGATACCAAGTGCCCGCCTGGAGTTTTCGATGATACGAATGCTGATCCCTGTTCTCGACCAGGCCGGCGCGATAGAGGCGGCGCGCTACGCGGCGTTCATGTTTCTGGAGCGCGGCATTTCCGAAGTCGAATTGCTGGAAGTACTCGAGCCCGTCGACCAGGGACGTGCGGCAGCATTCCACAGCCGGAGCGCACTGGTGCGCCAGGAAAAGCGGGCCATGCTAAAGGCTTTGATCGACGTCCGCACCATTCTCGACGAAGCCGGCGTGCCGTACCACTGGAAACGGGTATTCGGCTATCGCACAAAAGCAATTGCCGACTATGCGGCGGCCAGGCAGGCCGACGTGATCGTGATCGACTCCAGCCATATGGGATTCTTCCGCAGGCTAGCCATGCTCGCGCTGTTATCGAGGCGCACTGTGACCCCGGTGACGATGGTTCACTGAATCTCCAACGTTCACCGGCAGCAGTGCCATCTGTTTGTCCTGCTGATGCAGGCGCGTGTGGATTTCCAGCGGCATGCGATGGTGTAGCCACTGGGTCAGGATATTCACCTGTTTGAAAATCAGTTTGTCGGCGAAGCAAATGCAGACGACACCCGGTACACCGACTTTGTCGCGCCCCATGTGGTAGGTGTCGAGGCGATTCATAAAGACGCCTCTGTTGAATGTCGAGTGGTGGTCTCGTCGCGGTTTTCGCGTAAAGAAGACGAAGGTAAGTCACGCACAGCAAGCTGTTAGAAGCCGCATTGGGTATGAGCGATCCGTGGTTCGTGAGCGGCGTTGATTCCGGCGCGGCCGCCAAGCGGCTGACGATCCAGATCGACTTCACTGCCGGCAGCTGCATCCCCATCCCGAGGTGGCGGGCTGGCGTCCCGTGCATGACACCATTGTCAAGCGATACCGGCAACTGAACTTCTTCCAGCACGACTGCAAACTTGAGGTCCGCACGCCCGCGTGAAGCTGCCCGACGGCCGCGTGGCGCTCGTCGGCCCGACCGGGCCGGCAAGCTGAGCGGCTTCACGCAGCTGTTCGAGTGCTGGCGTTTACGCTTGCCCAGCAGATGCTTTTTGCCGCCGTAGCTGAGGCGTCCTACAAGCGCGGGGCACGACTATCGGACGCTTGCGGCTGACGCCGAAGGACGCAAAGTAGTGTTCATCACTGAAGGCCGGGACGCCGCTACTATCGAGCAGTTCGCCGGACACCTGAGCAAGCATCATGCCAAACCTCAGCAGCTCACCTCGGTCAGCATCGACATGTCGCCCGCCTTCAACTAAGGCGTAAGCCTTCACCTGCCCACCGCTGGCATCCCTTTCGACAAGCTTCGCATCGTCGCCTATGCGTCGTTTGCCTTGGACAAGACGCGTCGGCTCGAACAGAAGACCGACCCGGATCTCAAGGCTCTGCGCCGGGCGCTACTCAAGGACCACGACCGGTTGGTCCGTGGCGCAACGCGCCGACCTCACCACACAGCGTACCGCCCGCGCCTGACTGTATCGCGAGCAATTGCGCGACATCCTCAATCGCAAACAGATCAACGTCGTCTCCGCGATGCTCGAGCAGTGGTGCACCGCCGTGATGCGCTCGACAGTTGAACCCACGAAGGAGGTGGCTCGCATGATCCGCAAGCACTTCGATGGCATCGTTGCCTGGACACCGACGCGCCAGCCCAACGGCTTCATGGAAGCTCTCGACGGCCGGTTTCAGACCGCCAGGCGACGTGCGCGCGGCTATGCCAACTTCACCACCATGCGCACCGTACTGTTCCTGATCGCTGGCAAGCTCAACTTCGCTTCGATCAACCCGCATGCCGCATAACCCACTCAAAGTTTCATAGAGCCTGAGAATTTGACCAGTCTTATATATCTGACTGGTCGCAACTTTTATGATTCGCCCCGAAATCGAAATTACGTTAGGCATAATTTTCTCGACCAGTATCGGATTTGCCGCCCACTTGAGATTTGGGTATTCAATCTGAATGCCAGCGATTTCTCCGCATTGCTGTGTGGGTTGCCTGATCAGGAAGAGAGATTCCAGACTTAACCGGTTTCAGTGAGGGCGGGGCAGTTGTGCGTCCCAAATCCCTCAATTATTTAACGTGTGGCAAACGAAAAAATAGGAATACGTATGAAACTCAATCGCTCTGGAGTGATCGCCGCGGTAGTTGCAATGGTCGCGGCCTTGCCGATGGCCTCGCATGCTGCCGATGGCACGATCACCTTCAACGGCTCCATCACTGCCCAAACGTGCAGCATCAGCGGTAATGGGGCAGGCTCGTCGGACTTCAATGTGACGCTGCCGAACGTATCCGTATCGTCGCTGACCCTCGGAGGCCAGCCGGCTGGCCGCACGCCGTTCACCATCGCGCTTACGGGCTGCTCGCCGGATACAGGCAACGTTCACACGCTCTTTGAAGCAGGTCCGACGACCGACGTCACCACGGGCAACCTGAAGTTGAACGCGGGCGGCGCGAGCAACGTCGAGATCAGTCTGCTGAACGGCTCGGACCTCTCCCCGATCAAGGTCGGTTTTGCCGATGCTTCGCAGAACTCCCAGTCGGTCGCTATCACCGGTGGCACGGCAACCCTTCCGTACTACGCCGAGTACGTGGCAACCGGCGTACCGACTGCCGGCGCGGCCGATTCGAGCGTGATGTACACGCTCGTCTATCAGTAATCAGTTGTAGAGCTGTGCCGCGGAGCGAACCTCTGGTCGCTCCGCGTTTTTCCGCTTTTCCGCATTTAACGACCCGCCATTACATGAAACAAACGATCAAGACTCTTCTGGCTACTGGTGTGCTCGCGCTGGGATTGGCGAGTGCCCTGCAGGCCCAGGCTTCCGTTGTCATTGCCGGCACGCGGGTCATCTACAACGCCGGGGATACCGAGCAGACCATCAAGCTGACCAACGACGGCAAATCGCCGGCCTTGACTCAGGTTTGGCTGGACAAGGGCGATCCGAAGGCTGCGCCGTCCGCCATCGATCTACCCTTTACCATCACCCCGCCGTTTGCACGCGTCGATCCGGGCAAGGGACAGACCTTGCGCATTCTGTACACCGGCGAGCCGTTGCCGCAGGACAAGGAATCGGTATTCTGGCTCAACGTCCTTGAAATACCGCCCAAGCCGGCTGCCAGTGAAGCCGACGTCAACAAGCTGCAAATGGCATTCCGCTCCCGTATCAAGATGTTTTTCCGTCCTGCCGGCCTGAAAGGCAGCGCGGGCGAAGCGCCGGCGCAGATCATCTGGCGTGTGGTCAAGACCGACAAGGGCGCCGCACTCGAAGCCCACAATCCGACGCCTTACCACGTGTCGTTCGCGGCGCTGGACCTGACAGGCGACGGCAAGACCGCGAAGTTCGACGACGGCGGCATGGTCGGGCCGGGTGAAACCCAGGACTTCCCGCTCTCGGGCGAAGCGTTCCAGGGCGCCGACGCCAAGCTACGTTATCACGCCATCAACGACTACGGCGGTCCTGCCGACGGCGAGGCGGTGCTGAACGCCGCACCACCAGTGAAGTAATTCACTGGCAGTCGGCTTTGTCCGGCTGTCCACCTCTACAAGGCACTCTCCGATGAAAATGCTGCGCGAAGCGGCAGGGGAGGGATTTTTTCTGAAGCTCGGAGTCGGCGGCAGTGCAGCAAAAACAATATCGTCCCTTTCCTTCACAGTTGTCGCCTGTCAGTGCGGTGGTGGTGTTGCTCTTCACCAGTGCCGGCGCGTGGGGTGCTACTTCCGGTTCGGGGGCTTCCACCCAACTGGCCGAAGTCGAATTCAGCGACCAGTTCATTCAGCAGCCGCCAGGCGCCGCGCACGTCGACATCAGCCGCTTCAATAAGGGCAACGCGGCGCTGCCTGGCGACTACCGGGTCGATCTGTACGTGAACGGCGCCTGGCTTGGCCGCTCGGAGGTGCAGGTGCGCCAGGTGGGCACCGACAGCAACGACGTGCAGGCGTGCTTCGATCGCGCGCTGCTGGAGCACGTCGGCGCAGACCTGATGAAACTGCCGGCTGAGACGGCCGCGCGTCTGGAGACAGGCAGCGATGCGTGCCTGACGCTGCCTTCACTGATCCCGGACGCTACCGCAGCATTCGACAGCGGGGAACTGCGGCTCGATGTTTCCGTGCCACAGGTAGCGCTCGCCCGCACGGCGCGCGGCTATGTCGAACCGCGCTACTGGGACGATGGCGTGCCCGCCGCCATCCTGCAATACAACGCCAGCGCGTACCATTCCGATTCGTACGGGATGAGTTCCACCCAGAGCTATGTGGGACTGAATGCCGGCATCAACATCGGACCCTGGCGCTTTCGCCATAGTGGCAGCCTGACCTCAAGTACCCTGGGGGGCACCCATTACCAGAGCATACAGACTAACCTGCAGCGTTCGATCGCGCCGCTCAAAAGTCAACTGACCATCGGCGATGCGTTCACCGATGGCGCCGTGTTCGACAGTGTCGGCTTTCGGGGCGTGCAGCTGGCCAGCGACGATCGCATGTACCCGGAGTCGCAGCGCGGCTACGCACCCATCATCCGAGGCATCGCTAACAGCAATGCGCGCGTGGAGGTTCGCCAGAACGGCAACCTCCTCTATGAAACGACGGTGGCGCCCGGGGCGTTCGAGATCAACGACCTCTACCCCACCGGCTACGGTGGCGACCTCACCGTGGTGGTCACCGAGGCCGACGGCAGCGTCCGTACTTCCACGGTGCCGTATGCGGCCGCGGTGAACTCGCTGCGCCCCGGCATTACGCGCTTTGATGCAGCGGTCGGTCAGTACCGCAATCCGACGGTGCGCATCCATCCGATGCTGTTCCAGGGCACGGTCCAGCATGGCTTCACCAATCTGATCACAGGCTATGGCGGCTTCGTAGCGACAGACGGCTACATGGCCGCGCAGGTCGGCGCCGCACTGAATACGGATTTTGGCGCCTTTGGCTTCGACATCACCCAGGCCGCCACCCACCTGGACAATCAGCCCGACCACAACGGCCAGAGTTTTCGCCTGAGCTACAGCAAGCTGGTCGAGCCGACCAACACCAACCTGGCCGTGGCGGCTTACCGCTACTCGAGCCGCGGTTACCTGGGGCTCGCTGACGCCATGGCGTTGCGCGACCTCGATCAGCGCAACATGGGCTTTGCGGCTAACAGCATCCAGCGCGGTCGCCTGCAGATCACGGTGAACCAGGCCCTGCCCGCGGGCTATGGCTCGTTTTACCTGACCGGATCCACCCAGAACTACTGGAATCGCAGTGGCACGGACACGCAACTGCAGGCTGGCTACAACAACACCTACAAGCAGCTGAACTACAGCCTGGCGCTCTCGCGTCAGCTGGACGTTAGTACGCACACGTGGGACAACCGGGTGATGCTGACCGTTGGTATTCCACTTGGCACGGGTGCACACGCGCCGTACTCGTCCACCTCGCTGCAGGGCGGCGGGAACTCGGGTACCACCGTGCAGCAAGGCGTCACAGGCACGCTCGGCGCAGATAGCGCCTTTGCATATGGTCTGAACGCGGGTCACAGCAGCGGTGGCGACGCGAGCAGCAACACCACCGTGGGCGCTAACGTCTCCTACGCTTCGCCGGTCGCCACGTTCACCGGCAATACCAGCAAGAGCAGCAACTACACGCAGGCCGGCTTTGGCATGAGCGGCGGCATCGTCGCGTATTTGGGCGGAGTTGCCTTCACGCCACTGATGGGCGACACGGTGGCGATTGTCGAAGCCCGGGATGCGGCCGGCGCACGCGTGGCCAACAACAGTGGCCTGCGCGTCGACCCGTGGGGTCACGCCATCGTGTCGACTCTGAGTCCGTTCGCCAGTAACCAGATCGAGATCGATCCCAAGGGTCTGCCGATCAATGTGGAACTGAAGTCAACCCAGCAGTCGGTCGCGCCGACCGCAGGCGCCGTGGTGCGGCTCAAATTCGAGACGGAGAACACAGGGCGCGCCGCGATCCTGGGCATCAGGACTGCCGACGGCAAACCGGTGCCGTTCGGCGCGCAGTTGACCACCGAGCAAGGACAGAACATCGGCACCGTCGCGCAGGCAGGGCGGGGCATTGCGCGTGGGCTGAAGAGCGACACCGGCCGCCTGCTCGTGAACTGGGGCGGCGGTGCAGACGAGCGTTGCTGGGTCGATTACTCGTTGCCGAAGATGGACAAGAAAATGAGCGCTTCGTACATCGTGGTCGATGTCGTGTGTAAATAATCGCGCGCCGTGATTGATTTCAGTCGATATATGCCGATTTGTGTTTCACGGGATGGATATCCAGTCTGGCGTTTATCAACGATATCTGAAGAATGATTTCCAGGGCGGTGCGCTCTGGAAGAGGTCGGTACCACGTCACTCGGCGATTTCGCCTGACCACAACTTATCCCGCAGGACTGGTTTATGAAGAAATTGATTCAGCTATTTTTAGGCATTCTGATAGTTGCCTGTTCATCTGGCGTCCATGCACAGTGCAAGACGAATGGCGGAGTGCTAATAGGAGCGACCTATTCGCCGTCCCCTCCAGCTATTACCCCTGGCAATTCACAGCCCGGCACGGTTCTGTTTTCTACTGTTCTACGTAACAACGGCGACACGACTACTCTTGTCGGATGTAGTCAACTCATGGTCTCCTACCAAGGCACTTCAGGGCCGTATAACACCGTAAATACGGGAATCCCGGGGATCGGCGCGCGTTTTTCGTGGTCGGGCGGCCCATTCGGCCTGGGTGCAGGTTATCTTCCCCAGCTTACGACGTCATATGTGTCGAATCCAGCCAGTTTTAAATGGAACACGGGAACGATAACCTTTGAGTTGGTCCAGACCGGCCCGCTGCAGCCCGGAAACTATACCTTAGGCACAACCAGGATGGTACTCACCGACCCGTCGTACTCGAGCGTGTTGGTTCAGGAGCCCGTTTATATTAATGGCACTACTACCCCTCTGCCTGTCGTGATCGTACAGCATCCGACCTGCAACGTGTCCTCTCCCTCGATCCAGGTGCCTTTAGGCAGCGTCCCGCTCAAGAGCTTCTCCGGCGTGGGGAGTACATCACCGGTACAGCCTTCGTTCAATATCTCTCTGTCTTGCTCAGGTGGCGATACGGGTGTCATGACCAGCGTCTATACCACGTTGACCGACCAGACCAATCCCGCCAATCAGTCGAACACACTTCATTGAGCGCCGGCTCGACGGCACGGGGCATCGGTATCCAGGTGCTGAACGGTAATACTGTCATCAGCTACGGGCCGGATTCAGCCGTAGTAGGGAACCCTAACCAGTGGTTGGCGGGGAGCGCCGGAAACGGGACTTTCAATATTCCGTTGACGGCGCGCTATGTGCAGACCGCTCCTACCGTGACAGCCGGAACGGCAAACGGGCTGGCCACCTTCACAATGAGCTATCAGTAACATGTGCGCCTGTTTTGCCATGTTGCGCTGCCGGCCGGCGTGACCGGTTTAGAGCGGAAGGTGGAAGGTGGAAGCCGGAGCGGGCGTCGGATGCATCATAGGTGACATGGGCACATCACCCCGGTGATTCCACGTTGTCCGCCGCGCTCCGGTGCCGGCTCGGTATGTCTTTGCTCACGCACCGGTTGCTGGTAACTCCAGAGAGCGCGCCATTCCAGCGGCTGGATCGCGGCGCGATAGATCGTCCACAGCCCCAGCGTGTTGTTATCGAACGGATGCAATTGCGGTTGCGTCAAATGCGGATAAAGCTTCAGCGAACGGCCGAGCGCCGTTTGGTTGGGGAACTGCTCGCAGCTGCGGTGCCACATGACGTGCAACGCTTGCGAGACGCCGTCCGCGATCGGTGCGGGACGGAACATCGGTGACTGTTCGCAGCGTCCGCGCATGCCGGCGCGCAGCGCGGCAAGCGCCGGGATATCAGCGGCCAGCGCGACGCCGCGGCACACGAAATCGTCCTGCTCCTCCGCGATGAACATCGCAAGTCCGACGTGCGACAGCGCGGTCGGGCTGCTGCGGCCCCGGCACCGTTTTTCGCGGTGGCGCCAGGGTCGGCACACCTATCCACAGCGAGTGAAGCGCGGTGGTGAGACCGGAAAACGGGAAGGTGTCGAGGCAGATATCCACGTGGTAATGCTGCAGCAGATAGACGGACACGCTCGCGCGCGGCCGGAAGTCGAACCGTTTGCGCGCGATGCCTTCCTGCGCGAACCATTCGACCAGCTCGCCGAGGCTACCGTCACGCCGCCCCCCGGGCGAGCATGACGCCCAACCCCAGCACATCACCTCGGTCAGCATTGACATGTCGCCCGCCTTCATCAAAGGCGGAAGCGTTCACCTGCCCAACGCTCGCCTCACTTTCGACAGGTTCCACGTCGTCGCCCAAGCGTCGTTTGCCCCGGGCACGAACGTGGCGGCTCGAACAGAAGACCGACCCGGATCTCAAGGCTGTGCGCCGGGCGCTGCTCAAGGACCGCGACCGGCTGTCCGTGGCGCAGCGCGCCCGACCTCGATGCGCTGGTCGCCAACGTAACGACAAAGCGTACCCCCCGCGCCTGGCAGTATCGCGAGGAATTGCGCTACGTCCTCAATCGCAAACAGATCAACGTCGTCTCCGCGATGCTCGAGTGTGGTGCACCGCCGTGATGCGCTCGACAGTTGAACCCACGAAGGAGGTGGCTCGCATGATCCGCAAGCACTTCGATGGCATCGTTGCCTGGACACCGACGCGCCAGCCCAACGGCTTCATGGAAGCTCTCGACGGCCTGTTTCAGACCGCCAGGCGACGCGCGCGGCTATGCCAACTTCACCACCATGCGCACTGTGCTGTTCCTGATCGCTGGCAAGCTCAACCAAGACTACCTCGAAAGCTCTCTCTGCTGCCGGGCTATGCTCGACGACCGATTTCTACGACTCTCGTTAGACCACAATATTTTCAAGGCCATCCCCAACGAAGAATGCCGCTTACGGTGGGTCGCGCGAGACCTCGCGCTGAAGTTGTCCCGTGCGCCAGCTTCAACGAGTAGCTGTGTAGTCCATGCTCGTAGGCTCGACGCTCATCATCCCGTGCTCGTATGCGAGACGTGCGTCCTCGTCGTCGTGGAATCGTTGGTCGAACCTGATGCGCGCATCCTCGCTGCCCATACCGACCTCCCGGCCAAGGTAATAGGCGGCCTGAATCGCTGTATCGCGGTTGGGATATGCGACGTACTGGTAACCCGCGATACCGGTTGTCAGTGTTGCGGTAATCAGTAGGATTAAAATCATTTTCGTTCCCTCAATGTGACCTCAACGCAGCACACGTGAAGCAATCGAACGTAGAACGCTGAATTTTCAAGTTATTTGGTTGATGTGTCAACTAAACAAAATAGGGGTCGTACTCGGAGTGCCACAGTGAGAGCAACGGAAATTCGGGCGATTCGTTGCCGCGTCAGGCGACGCCTTTGTAGGCAAGGGCGTAGCTGATGGCCTTTTCGTGGATCATCGTGCCCAGATCCAGGATGCTCGTCCCAACGGGGCGCGGGGCGGATGGCGCTGACGCGGCGGTTTGCGCGGCCGCGCTTACCACGTGGTCGAGGCAATCACGTAAGGCGCTTGCACCCTCGTTGCCCATGCAGGTGTTGTGCGCCTTTACGCCAATCTCCAGGGCTGTGGCGGTGACCCATCGTTCGCGCAACTCGGCAGACTGAACCACCGACGTCGAGGCCACCGTCACGACGAAAAGTGCCGCGAGAAGCTTGATCATGCGTTAGGTTTCCGTGCGGATGCCGGGTTGGGCCGACCAGTCGTCGTGGCCGTCCATCCAGCGGTACGGTGCGAAGCCGGATGAGATGCGGCAAATTCGACGACCGTCTTGCGCCACCGTTTGCCGGATGCAAACACCGCACCGACACTTGCGCCCGTTGGTGACACCAGCCTGCGCTTGAGCAGGCGGCCGCTCACAGTAAAGCACATAGCGTCGAACAGGGTCTTGGCGTGCTTGTCCAGTGCAAGCGGGTTAAACCACGACAAGGTGCCGGCGCTGTCGGCGAGGAACATGTAGCCCTGAACGTCGACGACCTTTAATCCGGCGCGGTCGCTCGCCTGGCGAATCAAGGTGACGTCACCGTCGCGGTCACGATCAACACGCATGCCGTCGGCAGTCTGAAGGGTCGATTGGAGGTCAAACAGTTGGGTAAGCATATTCGGTCTACCAGAGTGCATCACGCCCTTCATAGCGGCGCGCTGCGTCGGATCATCCACGCGCGAATGCGTCAACCTGACGCAGCCGTAGGGTCGGGGCTCCAAGAATCATAAGATCAGCCGATAGAAGATATCACAAATAGTAAGTTGTTAAATCAACCATGTACGCATACTATTTCCGATTGACCGAATCATGTCCCAGGGTTTGCCCGGACATCTTTGACGAAAGGAAATTCCCGGATGGACCACGGCGCTCGCCAGCAAGACGAAAAACTCGAAGTCAAAACAACGACCTGTTATATGTGTGCGTGCCGGTGTGGTATTCGTGTCCATATGCGCGAAGGGGAGGTGCGCTACATCGACGGCAATCCGGACCACCCCCTTAATCAGGGCGTGATCTGCGCTAAGGGTTCGTCCGGGATCATGAAGCAGTATTCTCCCGCGCGCCTGACGCAACCGCTGATGCGAAAGCCCGGCGCGGAGCGGGGCACGGCGCAGTTCGAGCCGGTTTCCTGGGAGGTGGCGCTCGACATGATCGAGAAGCGCCTCGCGCATCTGCGCGCGACGGACCCCAGGAAGTTCGCGCTTTTTACCGGCCGTGACCAGATGCAGGCGCTCACGGGCCTTTTCGCGAAGCAGTTCGGCACGCCCAACTACGCAGCGCACGGCGGGTTCTGCTCGGCCAACATGGCGGCGGGCATGATCTACACGATCGGTGGATCGTTCTGGGAGTTTGGCGGCCCGGACCTGGATCGCGCGAAGCTGTTCATCATGATTGGCACGGCCGAGGATCATCACTCGAATCCGCTCAAGATTGCCCTTTCTAAATTCAAGCGGGCAGGCGGCCGCTTCATCGCGATCAACCCGATTCGCACTGGCTACGCGGCGATCGCGGACGAGTGGGTGCCGATTCGCCCGGGTACGGATGGGGCGCTGTTCATGGCGCTGATCCACGAGATGATCCGGACCGACTCGTTCGACCACGAGTTTGTGAAGCGGTACACGAACGCTGGCGAGTTGCTGGATATGCGGGCCGACAGCGATTCGTTTGGTCTGTTTGTCAAGGATGGGTCGGCACCTGAAGTCAACCCGCTGTACCCCCAGAACCACATGTGGTGGGACGTTCAGACCCAGACGGCAGTGCCACACCATGCCCCCGGTGCTGAGCCCGCGCTTGACGGTCACTACGTTTTGCCCGACGGCAGTCCGGTCTCGCCGTCCTTCTCGTTGCTGCGCAAGCGTGTTGCGTACACGACACCTGAGTGGGCAGAGAGCATTACCGGTATTGCGGCGGACACGATCCGGCGCATCGCGGCCGAGATGGCACAGACCGCGCGCGATCACAAGATCACGCTGCCCATTCCGTGGACCGATTCGTGGGGCGTCAAGCATGAGACCGTGACGGGCAATCCTGTGGCATTCCATGCAATGCGGGGGCTCGCTGCGCATTCGAATGGCTTTCAGTCGATCCGCGCGCTCGCCGTGCTGATGTCGCTGCTGGGCACCATCGATCGCCCGGGTGGCTTCCGTCACAAGTCGCCGTATCCGCGCGCGGTGCCGCCGTCGGCGAAACCGCCTAACAGCCCGCATGACGTCAAACCGAATACGCCGCTTCCGGCTGGGCCGCTCGGCTGGCCTGCAGCACCCGGAGACCTCTTCATTGATGAAGCGGGCGAGCCGGTACGCATTGACAAGGCCTTCTCGTGGGAATACCCGCTGGCCGTGCACGGAACGTCATCACGAACGCGTGGCGCGGCGATCCGTACCCGATCGACACACTGCTGATCTTCATGGCCAACATGGCCTGGAACTTGTCGATGAACACCAGCGAGGTCCGCAAGATGCTGACCGAGCGCAGGCCTGACGGGCAATACAAGATTCCGTTTCTCGTCGTGTGCGACGCGTTCCAGTCCGAGATGACGGCGTTCGCCGATCTGATTTTGCCGGATACGACCTACCTCGAGCGCCATGACGCCATGTCGATGCTCGACCGGCCGATATCGGAGTTCGATGGGCCCGTGGACTCCGTACGCGTACCGGTGCTGCCGCCAACGGGCGATTGCCGTCCATTCCAGGAGGTGCTCGTCGAACTGGCGGGCCGGCTGAAACTGCCCGCGTTCACCAAGGCAGATGGTGGGCGCAAGTTCAAGGACTACCCTGACTTCATCGTCAACTTTCAGACCGCGCCGGATTCCGGCGTCGGCTTCCTGATTGGCTGGCGCGGCAAGGATGGTGACAAGGCAATGGTGGGTGAGCCGAATCCCCGGCAGTGGGAGGAGGACGCGAAGAACAACTGCGTCTTCCACTACACGCTGCCCGAGGAAATGCAGTACATGCGCAACGTCAACGGCCCGTACATGAAGTTCGCGGTCGAAAAGGGTTTCCGCAAGTTCGGCGAGCCGGTCATCATCCAGCTCTACTCGGATGTGATGCAGAAATTCCGGCTCGCGGCGCAAGGCAGGACGGCGGGCCGGCAGCCGCCCGAGCATCCGCGCAAGCGCGTCGAAAACTATTTCGATCCGCTGCCGTTCTGGTATCCGCCGCTCGAGCTGGGCTCGACCGACCTGGAGCGCTTCCCGCTGGCTGCTGTCACGCAGCGGCCGATGGCAATGTGCCACTCGTGGGACTCACAGAATGCATGGCTGCGCCAGATCCACGGCGAGAACTACCTGTACATGAGCCCACGCACGGCGCAGGAAAACGGTATCGAGGACGCCGGCTGGATCTATGTCGAGTCGCAGTGGGGCAAGGTGCGCTGTACGGCGCGCTATAGCGAGGCCGTTGAGCCGGGAACCGTATGGACGTGGAACGCGATCGGCAAGGCCGCGGGCGCGTGGAATCTCGGCGCGGATGCCAACGAGTCGCAACGGGGATCAGTGCCTGCGCTTTCTGCAGGAGTGGGCAACACCGCTCACCATGGTCAATTTCGTTCTGCTCGGTTGTGCATCGGGCTTTACGATCGCGACGGCTTGCGCGGCGCGACTGGCACCGGACCTCGTGCCGCCATTGGCAACCGCGGCTTGCGTCCTGACAGTGGTGGGTTGCGTGAGCCGCGTCGCCGCACTCGCGCACAATGAGCGGTTGCGCTCTCGTTCGACGCTGCAAAGTGCGACGGGCATCAAGTCTGGCAATGTCAGGCAGATTTCGCGCGGCTTTACGGCGAGCGCCTTCAACCTGCGGGAGTTCTTTCACGGACAGTCCGATGCAACGATGCGCTGGGTGAAGTGGGGGTTCCTCGTCGGTGCGTTCCTCGCACCCCTTGGGCTGCTCGCACAAGCGCTGCATCCCATGTCCGCAAAACTACTCATCGAGGCATGCGTGATCCAGTACGCGGGCCTGCTCGCCGAGCGCTGGTTTTTCTTCGCTCAGGCTCACCATCCGCAAAACCTGTACTACCAGCGCGCGGCTTGAAATTACATCGAACAGCCAGAATCGGAGGAGTAGATAGATCATGTCCACCAGACTTTTGGGCGGTACCGCCGCAGCGTCGAACAGCCAGGCCAGCGCGCAGCATGGCCAACGGACCCCACAGCGTATGGCGAAGGTGACTGAATCGCCACTGATCGCCGCTCGCGTGCGCGCCGACCGCGCGTGCGCGGCGGTCAACTGGATCCTGCTGGCGGCTTCGCTCGGTACCGGTTTGTACTTTGGTAATGGGCTGCGGGTGCTCGTGGCCGGGCTGCCGCTTGCGATTGTGTCGACCATCATGGCGTTTGCGATGCCTGGGCATCTGACGACCCGGCTTGTCTCAGCGATTACATTCATGGGCAGTGCCGCGCTGATGATCGACATCGGGCACGGCCAGGACAAGTTTCACTTCGTGGTGTTCATTCTGCTGTCGCTGCTTCTGGCTTACCGCGACGTTCGGGTCATTGTGTTGGCCACTGCGGTCGCGTCGCTTCAGCAACTGGCCTTCAACTATTTCCAGGAGTGGGGCTGGGGCGTAACCGCATTCACCCAGACCGGACTTGACGTGGTGGCACAGCATTGGGCATTTCTGTGGCTGCAGGCGTTGTTTCTCGCGGTAATCTCAATTCGTCAGGAGCGTGACGCGCGCGAGGCGGGCGAGCTGGCTGCAATGGCTCACGGCATCGGTCGGGAGTCTGGGTACATTACATTGAGCGACAAGACAGCACGGCCGGACGGCGAGGTGGCGGGGTCTTTCCACGCCACGCTCGGGGCCGTGCGCAAAACGCTCCTGCAGGTGCGCGACAGCGTGGGGGAAGTCGCGGGGTCCGTCGCCGGCATCAGCGAGCGCAACCTCGTTCTGTCGGATCGCACCGAGCAGCAGCGACGGTCCCTCGAGGGCGTCGTGGCGGCGATGGAGCAGCTCAAGCAGAGCGTGCACGAAAACGCGGATCACGCGACGGCGGCCAGCACGCTGGCGGCTTCGGCGAGTGACATTGCCACGCAGGGGCGTGCGGCGATCAATGCGGTGATCGATACGATGGGTGACATCTACAGTTCGTGCGAGCGCGTTACAGACATCATCGGGGTAATCGACAGCATTGCCTTCCAGACCAACATTCTCGCGCTGAATGCGTCCGTCGAGGCAGCAAGGGCAGGCGACCGGGGGCGTGGGTTCGCGGTAGTGGCTGCGGAAGTGCGTACCCTTGCCCAGCGCAGCGCGACGGCGTCCAAAGAGATCCGGGCTCTTATCGGTGAGTCGGTCGATCGCGCTCGCACCGGCAATGGGCTGGTTGAACGCGCAGGCAATACCATGAGCGAAGTGCTGGAGAGCGTCACGCGGCTATCTGCCATCGTTCATGAAATGGCGACGGCCACGGGAGCCCAGCGCAAGGGCATCGATCAGGTGGGGGACAACATCGCCGGCATCGACGAGGCGATCCGGGAAAATGCAGCTCATGTGGCTGACACCGTGGAACAGGTCAAGCACCAACACGGGCAGACCGACCTGCTGGCTCGCGCGGTTAAAGTTTTCCGGCTGGATTAGGCGCGAACGCGCTGGTCACAAGTGCGTCGCCAATGTCGGCGTTTAGCCGATCGGTCGGTTTTGTTGGCTCAGGCCCCGGGCGTCAGGATGGGGCCTGTGGCGTTATGTTGCCCTGTTGGCTAGAACGTCCAGTGCACGGCGCTTGCGGGGCAGCCAGGCTTGCAGGAATGGCGCGTCGACGTCCGCGTCAGCACAGCCTGGTGGGTTGCGGGATCGACCGGCTCATTGGTGCGGCATTTGCGGGGCCGCATGAGCATTTTTCTGTAAGTGGGTGTGAGTCGTCCTGGACGCGCCGTCACTGAGCTTTGTTTTCACGATATTCGGTAGGGGAGCAGCCGAACTTCGACCGAAACCATCGCGTGAAGGCACTCGGCTCGGAAAAGCCAAGCAGGCTCGATATCTCCGAAAGCTGGCGTTCCCGACGCTCCAGATATCGCGGCACGAGTTCGCCGCGGACCGCGTCGAGAATCGACATGTAGCTCAAACCTTCCTTGGCCAGATGGCGGTGCATTGTTCGACGGCTCATGCCGAGTTGTCCCGCGATGGTGTCGTTCGAGCTGCGGCCGGATGGCAGTAGCAGGAACACCAGTTTGCGCACCTCGTCCGA
The DNA here is from genome assembly GCF_046027075.1 of Paraburkholderia sp. RL18-085-BIA-A. NCBI lineage: Bacteria > Pseudomonadati > Pseudomonadota > Betaproteobacteria > Burkholderiales > Burkholderiaceae > Paraburkholderia > Paraburkholderia sp. RL18-085-BIA-A. The sequence goes on from NZ_JARESU010000036.1 coordinate 27,472, forward strand.
CAGTGGGGCATCAGCCGCCGCGGTATCGACACTGCCGAGAAGTCGCCGGACGTATCCGCTCATCACCGGGTCGGCCGCGGGAAAGGGCAGGTCGAGATCGCGGACGTCGCACACGATGCCCGAAAACGACTGGCCAAACTTGAGGCTACTGCGTAAAACGCGGACATGGATGGCGCGATCGCGCGGTGCGTCGTGCGTAAAGCAGATGGTCCTCGGTTTCCAATCATCGCCGAGAAAGAAGCGCAGAAGGCGGACCATCACGGCCACGGCCAGTTCTGTCACCTGCCTGACCGGGACGACGCTGCCGCCTAGCAACTCCTCGCGGATGATTGCGACGTCGCCTTCTTCCTCGAGCGCGAGAAACAGCGCCTCGTTATGAAGATGACGAAAGCGCGCGGCAGCGTTGAGTGCGCGGCGCAGTGTGGGCTCGTCGCGTACGTAGAGCGCAAGCAGGCCCAGATTGGACGCGCGCCGCGACTCAGCCATGGTCAGCCCGAACGCCTCGACACCGCTTCGCTGAGCCGACATTTCGAGCAGCAGCGCGACCTTGTCGGCGGGAATCTTCAGATCGGACTCGGCAAGGCTGGCAGCAGGCAATCCCACTTCGGCAATCAGGCGATACGGGTCAAGGCCTGCCGCCCGAGCGGTTTCAGCGTAGTGAGTCAGGCTGGCACTGCGGACGAGTCTCGGCATCAGGGTGTTTCCGGGTGTGGCCAATAAGGATAAGCAACTGTCCCAATATGTCAAGCGTAGAAGCGGGCGGCTTTCTACACTGAGGCCATAGCGTCGCACGACGCCTGCGCAAAGGCCGGCGGCGTGCGACACATGTTGATTCCGTACTGGAGGCACGCAAATGACAATCAAAAACGCAACTGCCACACCTGTTTGTGACGCGCTACGCGCAACCGGCAACTGGAACTCGCAATGGCAGCCTTTTGCGGAACTTGATCCTGCCTGGACTGAAAAATTCATGGCCATGGCGACGGCGCCGATGACTTCGGGTGTGCTGGACCCGAAAACGGTCGAATTCCTCGCCATCGCCGTCGACGCTTCCTGCACGCATATGTATGGGCCCGGCGTGCGACGGCATATACGGAAGGCACTCGAATTGGGCGCGACCCGGGAGGAGATCACAGCGGTACTGCAGTGCGTTTCTGTGCTCGGCATTCATGCGATGAGTCTTGCGGCTCCCATCCTGCTTGAAGAGGCGGCAGTGCTTGAGCGAAACCTGGTGGAGAAATCAACAATACCGGTCGGTGCTGCTACCTGAATTTTGTGCAGCGCAAGCGCGAAACGCCGCGGGTGCCATTCGACCTCCTTTTTTCCGGCGCACAGCCCATTACGCGGAGCCAGTGTTAACGCGTAGTGGCGCCAATTCATAAAACAATGTCACCGAAAACGTAAACCGCATTGTCGGATTGCCGTATCGTCGCTGCAGTGATTCATCGTCCGTTGCGTCTACGTCTTCCTTACGCGCAGGGGACACCACGTGGTTGTCGTCCACCGCGGGGGCGCGATGGTCGTCCCGCAGGCGCATTCCACTTTTTTGTAGATTGAGAAACAACCTGGAAAACGAATCATGGCGAAGCGACGCTCTGAGCGCGCCGGAATTTTCGACGACAAGCGCTGAGCGCCGGATTCATCAGAACCATCCCTCGATTTCCTTCGCTCCCCCTAACCTGCTTCTGGAGACTTACCATGAACTTTCTCGACGGCTCGCTTTACACCGAGAACCAGCAACCCCTCATCATCACGGCCGCTCCCTATGCGCCGTCGTGGGTTCCCTCCGACTTTCCCGAAGACATCCCGGTCACGATGGAGCAGCAGATCCAGAAGGCGGTGGATTGCTACAACGCCGGCGCTACCGTGCTGCACCTGCACGTGCGCGAACTCGACGGCAAGGGCAGCAAGCGCCTGTCGAAGTTCAACGAACTGATTGCCGGCGTGCGCAATGCGGTGCCCGAGATGATCATCCAGGTGGGCGGCTCGATCAGCTTCGCGCCTGAGACCGAAGGCGCCGCGGCCAAATGGCTGAGCGACGATACGCGCCACATGCTGGCCGAGCTCGATCCCAAGCCCGACCAGGTCACTGTGACGATCAACACCTCGCAGATGAACGTCGTAGAGCACTGGGAGGATGATGATGTGAAGGGCACCTCGATGGCGGACCCCGAGGTCTACAACGCCTACAAAGAGATGACGGTGCCAGCGCAGCCAGGTTGGGCCGAGGAGCACATCCGCCGCCTGAACGAAGCTGGCATCCAGAGCGCGTTCCAGTGCTACAACATCAACAGCTTCGAATCGGTTGAGCGCCTGATTCGACGCGGCGTCTACAAAGGCCCGCTGGTCATGAACTGGGTGGCCATCGGTGGCGGCATGGACGCACCGAATATCTACAACCTGGCCAACTTCGTGCGCGCCACGCCGGACGGCGCCGTGCTGACGGTGGAGAGCTCGATGCGCAATGTGCTGCCGGTCAACATGATGGGCATTGCGATGGGCCTGCATGTGCGCTGCGGCATCGAGGATAACCTCTGGAACCAGGCACGCACGAAGAAGATGAGCACAGTCGAGCAGATCGAACAACTGGTGCGCATCTCGCGCGAGTTCGGCCGCAAGGTTGCCACCGCCCAGGAGGCACGCGAGATCAGCAAGATCGGCGTGTTCTACGACACGGTGGAAGAGACTCTGCTGGCAAACGGTTTCGCGCCGAACCGCAAGGGGGCTACCCAAGGCTTCCTGCGCAAGGCCGTCTAAACGACATCGGCAGCGATCGCGGCAACGGCTCTATTTCTGTGTCGGCTGTCCGTCGAGGGAAGCGCCGGCGAGGCAATTTGAGTGTGCCGACCCGGTTGTTGCAGTGCTGATCGAGACGCATCGGTGGTTGTTGGCCGCACCTATGCTGGGGGCTGATCGGGCAGGAAGACCCGATCAGCATCCCCTGTGCCGCCGAATACGCAGAGCGGCGCCGCTCGCGATAGTTGTTAATACTGTGCCATTTGCAATGCGCGCTGGGAAATAGCCGCCATACGGCCAAAAACCGGGTTGAAGAATGAGAAAAATTACGGCCGCGACCATGCTCGCCGTTCTGGTTTCGGGCTGTACCACCCAGCTCGAGCGCGAGGCCCAGGAAGATCGCGTTACGTTCCTTCAGTGCAAGGCTGCCAATCCGACCACGTGGGGCGAAAAATGCACGGCGGAAATGAACATGTATTTTCAGACCTCCGCTGCCGCGCAGGCTGATTCCGCACATCGCGCGCAACAGGCAAATGCTATTGCCTCAGGTATGCTCGCCGGGGCTGCAGTTGCCGCCGCCGGTGCTGCCGCCGCCGAGGCCAGTCGGCCCGTCTATTACGTGCAGCCTGTCGTGGTATGCAACCGCTGGGGTCGCTGTTACTAGGGACGGCGAGAACTTGTCGGAACGTGGCGCACCGTCCGGTTGGACGCCTTCCTGCAATGCGCATTCGATACCAGCGCCATTCCATTTACCTTTGCGTATTCCGACATCCGGAGTGATTTGGCCGCTTGTACCGAACAGCGCAGTCACTCAAAGCTCTGTCAACCGCCGGCAGACCTCTGGTCAACGATAAGAACTCGGCGTGGCACCGAAACCGATATTCATAGTCTTGCGGCTTCCGGGCAAAACCAAAACTGAACTCCCGAATTCAGTTTTGAAACGCACTGTTCGTTCCTACGCTTGGAAAACGTTGAATAATCAACGACATAGTTGCTTGAACCAAACTTGGTCCAATCCTTGCACATACCAAGGATTCTCGCTCGCATAGTGACGCGCGTTTGTATTTTTGCGCCACAGCCCGTTTATGGAGATGACCCGGCGGGCAGCGCATCATCTTAAACAGGACAGACCAAAATGACCGCTGGAACAAACGATAGATCAACCGCAACACGCCCCTCACGATCTGAAGAGCATTTGAAAGAAGACCCATCGGGCGGCGAGAGTCGCAACGAGGCGACACATGCCGTGTCCCAATGGGCTTGGGCGAGTGCACGTGATCACTACGACTGGATGGATTCGCACGCGCCGTTTTCCCATCTTGACTAGCATCTGATCCCGGCAACGAATCGTTGCTGGAAAGCGCCCTCTGCGTCGGAGTTCACATCAATCGCTCGCACGCCGCAGGTCGGGCTCTCAATGAGTACCGCCAGGCGGTTTACGTCAGCGCGTCTGAACTTACGAGCTTCTGTCGATTTGCGATGTCCTGGTTTGCCAGCGCGTCGCGCCCACGTTCGAGTCCCTGCCTATCATGAACACTGCCCCGATCAGATCCCTGCTGATTGCTAACCGCTCCGAGATCGCGATTCGCGTGATGCGCGCTGCCGCCGAACTGGATGTTCGCACCGTGGCTATCTATTCAAACGAAGACCGGCTCGCGCTGCATCGCTTCAAGGCTGATGAGAGCTACCTGGTGGGCGAGGGCAAGAAGCCTCTCGCCGCCTACCTCGACATCGACGACATTCTCCGGATCGCCCGGCAGGCGAAGGTCGACGCCATCCATCCCGGTTACGGTTTTCTCTCCGAGAATCCCGACTTCGCGCAGGCTGTGATCGACGCGGGCATACGCTGGGTCGGTCCCTCGCCGGAAGTCATGCGCATGCTCGGCAACAAGGTTGCGGCGCGCAACGCGGCAATCGCCGCCGGTGTGCCGGTGATGCCTGCCACAGACCCGTTGCCGCGCGAGATCGACGAATGCAAACGTGCTGCGGCGGGAGTCGGCTATCCACTGATGCTCAAGGCAAGCTGGGGCGGTGGCGGGCGAGGCATGCGGGTGCTCGAAAGCGAGCAGGACCTCGAAGGCGCGCTGGCCGCGGCCCGGCGGGAAGCGCTTGCTGCGTTTGGCAACGACGAAGTCTATGTTGAGAAACTGGTGCGCAACGCGCGCCACGTCGAAGTACAGGTGCTCGGTGACGCGCACGGCAACCTCGTGCATCTCTACGAACGCGACTGTACGGTGCAGCGGCGCAATCAGAAGGTCGTGGAACGCGCCCCCGCGCCGTATCTCGATCATGCGGGCCGCGCTGCGCTCTGCGAATCGGCACTTCGGCTGATGCGGGCAGTCGGCTATACGCATGCCGGCACCGTGGAGTTTCTGATGGATGCGGACTCGGGGAAGTTCTACTTCATCGAGGTCAACCCACGCATCCAGGTCGAGCACACGGTCACCGAGATGATCACCGGGGTCGACATCGTCAAGGCGCAGATCCGCGTTACCGAAGGCGGCAGAATCGGCCTCACCGAAGACGGGTTGGATCAGGACGGCGTCGTCAGCAACCGCGCCGCCGGGGTGCCGGCGCAGGCGGAGATTCCGCTGAACGGGCATGCGCTTCAATGCCGGATCACGACCGAGGATCCCGACAATGGCTTCCTGCCCGACTACGGGCGGCTTACCGCTTACCGCAGCGCGGCCGGATTCGGTGTGCGGCTCGACGCGGGAACGGCTTACGGCGGCGCCGTGATCACCCCGTACTACGATTCGCTTCTGGTCAAGGTGACCACCTGGGCACCGACGGCCGCGGAATCGATCCGGCGGATGGACCGCGCGCTGCGCGAATTCCGCATTCGCGGGGTCGCGTCGAACCTGCAGTTCCTCGAGAACGTCATCAATCATCCCGCCTTTGGAACCGGCGACGTCACCACGCGCTTCATCGATCTGACGCCCGAACTGCTCGCCTTCACGAAACGCCGTGATCGAGCGACGAAGCTGCTGCGCTACCTCGGGGAGGTGAGCGTCAACGGGCATCCGGAGATGACGGGCCGTTCGATGCCCGCGTTGCCCCTGCCGGGGCCCGTGATGCCCGCAGTAGACACTGCGGACTCGATGCCTATGGGTACACGAGATCGCCTGCGTGAGCTGGGCGCCGAAAAATTCGCACGCTGGATGCTGGACCAGAAGCAGGTACTGTTGACTGACACGACGATGCGCGATGCGCACCAGTCCCTGTTCGCCACGCGCATGCGTACCGCCGACATGCTGCCCATCGCGCCGTTCTACGCGCGCGAGCTTTCGCAGCTTTTTTCAATGGAGTGCTGGGGCGGCGCGACCTTCGACGTGGCGCTGCGTTTTCTCAAGGAAGACCCGTGGGAACGTCTTGCGCAGCTGCGCGAAAGGGTGCCTAACATCCTTTTTCAGATGCTCCTGCGCGGCTCGAATGCAGTGGGTTATACGAACTACGCGGACAATGTGGTGCGCTTTTTCGTGCAGCAGGCGGCTGGCAACGGCGTCGACCTGTTTCGCGTGTTCGACTCGCTGAACTGGGTGCGCAACATGCGGGTCGCGATCGACGCGGTACGCGAAAGCGGCGCGTTGTGCGAAGGCGCAATCTGCTACACGGGCGATCTGTTCGACTCTTCCCGCTCCAAGTATGACCTCAAGTATTACGTCGGAATCGCACGCGAACTGCAGCGTGCCGGCGTGCACATTCTGGCCATCAAGGACATGGCGGGCATCTGCCGTCCAAACGCCGCCGCGGCGCTCGTGAAGGCGATCAAGGAAGAGACGGGCTTACCCATTCACTTCCATACGCACGACACCAGCGGTATTTCGGCCGCTTCGGCACTCGCCGCGATCAATGCCGGCTGCGATGCCGTCGACGGTGCGCTCGATGCGATGAGCGGCCTTACGTCGCAGCCGAACCTGTCGAGCATTGCCGCTGCGCTGGCGGGCAGCGAGCGCGATCCCGGGCTCAATCTGGAACGCTTGCACGAGGCGTCGATGTACTGGGAAGGAGTGCGCCGCCACTATGCACCGTTCGAATCGGAGATCCGGGCCGGCACGGCCGACGTCTACCGTCACGAAATGCCCGGTGGCCAGTACACGAATCTGCGGGAGCAGGCACGCGCGCTCGGAATCGAACATCGCTGGACGGAAGTATCGCGCGCGTACGCGGACGTCAACCGGATGTTCGGCGACATCGTCAAGGTAACGCCCACCTCGAAGGTGGTCGGCGACATGGCATTGATGATGGTGGCCAACGATCTGAGCGCGGCTGATGTGTGCAACCCGGCGAGGGATATCGCTTTTCCTGAATCGGTCGTGTCGTTGTTCAAAGGTGAACTTGGCTTCCCGCCTGACGGGTTTCCAGCGGAGCTGTCGCGCAAGGTCTTGCGGGCAGAGCCGCCTGCGCCATACCGGCCCGGTGATCAGGTTCCTGCCGTCGATCTGGGCGCGGCGCGCGCGCAGGGCGAGGCGGCCTGCGAACACCCGCTCGATGACAGGCAACTCGCGTCGTACCTGATGTATCCGAAGCAGACGGCCGAGTACCATGCGCACTTGCGTGCATACAGCGACACCTCGGTGTTGCCCACGTCTGCTTTCCTGTATGGCCTGCAGCCGCAGGAAGAAGTCGCTGTCGATATCGATGCAGGCAAGACACTTCTCGTGTCGCTGCAGGGGCGGCACGCCGATGTCGACGAGTGCATGGTGAAGGTCCAGTTCGAACTGAACGGGCAGTCGCGCACTGTTGTCATCGAGCAGCGCAGTACCATGCTGGCGGGGCCGGCACGCAAAAGCCGAGCGGTTGCGGACCCGGAAAATCCACTGCATGTCGCCGCGCCGATGCCGGGCTCGATCGTGACGGTCCAGGTTCAACCCGGACAGTGCGTGCCGGCAGGTAGCACGCTGGTCGCGTTGGAAGCGATGAAGATGGAGACACACATCGCGGCCGAGCGAGATTGTGAGATCGCTGCGGTGCATGTGCAACCGGGTGACCGCGTGGCAGCGAAGGATCTGCTCATCGAGTTGAAAGCGCTAGCCGATTGAGACTAATGTCGAGAGACGTCACTGCATCCTCATGACCCTCGTGAGGATGCGTTGCACTTGGGCTACGCAGTCGCTAACGGTCGAAATCCTGGCCTCAGACGTTCGCCGTCAAAGCAAAATCCATGACGAATCTAAGCCACAAGCTTTCTTTTTCCGTTGGTAGTGTGGGCGGGTAGTAATGCGGCGAGAACACGCGGCTGTGACGCGCTCAACGGAATGGTGTTGGCGGGAAAGTTTCCGCCGGCACGCGGACAACTGACAGCGGCGGCGCGAATTACAGTCTTACCGTGGACCCGGCTGTTTCGAACGGAACTGCGAATTTGTTGCGAATGCAAGGATCGCGCCGTGGTGCGGCGTAGCCATAATGAAAAAGGGAATGGGCCGGTCGCGCCGGCCCATAACTCGATGTCACTTCCGCACTCCGCCGTCGAGCAGGAGCGGGCGCGGAAACCGGTGATGATTCGCCGTGGTTGCTTATGCGTAGCTATAGACGCCGTGACCCGTCTTGCGGCCGAGGTGGCCGGCCGCTACCAGCTCGCGCAACAGCGGACAGGGCCGGTACTTCGGGTCACCCAAATCCTTCTGAAACACTTCCAGTACTGACAGGACGACATCGAGGCCAACGAGGTCGGCCAGTGCGAGCGGGCCGATCGGGTGATTGGCCCCAAGCTTCATGCCGGCGTCGATTTCGTCGGCGGTGGCGATGCCTTCGGCCAGCACGAAGAAGGCTTCATTGATCATCGGCACGAGGATGCGGTTGACCACGAATCCCGGCGAATTCTTCACGCCGATGGGCGACTTGTCGAAGCGCGTCGTTAACTCGTGGATCGCGTCTACCGTCTCCGGGCTCGTGCGCACGCCGCGGATGATCTCGACAAGCGGCATCATCGGCACCGGATTGAAGAAGTGCATGCCGATAAAGCGTGACGGATCGGCGAGTGCCGCGCCCAACGCGGTGATGGAGATCGACGAAGTATTCGATGCGATGATGGCGTCGGGGCGTGCCACGGACTCGATCTGTTTGAGAATTCGGACCTTCAGGTCGTTGTTCTCGGTAGCGGCCTCGATCACGATGTTGGCGTCACGCAGCCGCTGGTAATCGGTCGAAGTTTCGATCCGGGCGAGGGCGGCCGCGCGAGCGTCGACGTCCAGCTTGCCCTTCGAGACCAAACGTTCGAGGCTGCTGCTCAGGGCTGCCAAGCCCTTGGACAGGGCAGCATCCGTAACGTCGATCATGACGACCTTCAGGCCGGCCACAGCAGCGGTCTGGGCGATGCCGTTGCCCATCGTGCCCGCGCCGACAATACCTACAGTTTCAATGTGCATTTGCGTGCGAATCCCCTTACTGGAGGTTTTCGAAGATGGCCGCGATGCCCTGACCGCCGCCAATGCACATCGTGACAAGCGCGTAACGGCCACCCGTGCGCGCCAGTTCATACAGAGCCTTGACGGTGATCAGCGCGCCCGTCGCACCGATTGGGTGGCCGAGGGAGATCCCTGAGCCATTGGGGTTGACCTTGGCGGGGTCGAGTTGCAGCTCTTGCGCGACGGCGCACGCTTGCGCGGCAAATGCCTCGTTTGCCTCGATGACGTCAATGTCGCCAATGCTCAAACCCGCACGTTCGAGCGCGATTCGGGTAGCCGGCACCGGACCGATACCCATATAGCGCGGATCGACACCAGCGTGTGCGTATGACACCAGGCGAGCCATCGGCTTGATGCCGTGACGCTCGGCGGCTTGCCGGTCCATCATCAGGACTGCGGCTGCGGCGTCGTTGATGCCAGATGCGTTGCCCGCGGTAACCGTTCCGTTTTCCTTTTTGAAAACCGGACGCATGGCGGCGAGTTCAGCGGCATCGACTTCCGTGCGCACGTGCTCATCGGTGTCAAACACCACTTCCTTGCCCTTGACCTTGCGCTTGATCGGGAGGATCTGTTCCTTGAACCGGCCCTCGGCAATCGCCCGCGCCGCCCGGCGATGGGATTCCACTGCCAGTTCGTCTTGCTGCTCGCGCGTGATGCCAAATTTCTGCGCGACGTTTTCGGCAGTGACGCCCATCGGGACCGTTTCGAATGGATCGTTCAGTGCGCCAAGCATCATGTCGATCAGCCGGCTGTCACCCATACGGGAGCCAAAGCGTGCGTCCGTTGATATATAGGGTGCGCGGCTCATGTTCTCGGCGCCGCCGCCGATGGCGACTTCAGCATCGCCGAGCAGGATGGTTTGTGCTGCGGAGATGATTGCCTGCAGGCCGGAGCCGCACAGGCGATTGACGGTGAAGGCAGGGGCCGATTCGGCGATGCCGCCGTTCATGGCTGCGACGCGCGAGAGATAGAGATCCTTGGGTTCGGATGGGATCACATTGCCGAACACAACGTGGCCAACCTGGTCGCCGGCAACACCTGCGCGCGCGAGCACCTCTCGCACGACGAGCGCGCCGAGTTCAGTCGTCGGAACGTCCTTCAGGCTGCCGCCAAACTTACCGATCGCGGTGCGCACACCGCTGACAACCACTACTTCTCTTTGCATTTACGAAAACTCCTTAGCTCGGTGCCCACGGAACCTTAACGGGATCGGCTGACCGATGGGTATGTCGTCCACTGTTTGGTCCAGACAGACGGGATTCCAGAATAAAAAACCCGGTGACCGGATTTGCAGGCCGGTTGATGTAGCAACTATATAAAAAAACTATCGTTGATATCTCCGCCACTGCGGCGTCGCGCTCATCCGAATAGGGCGTGGCGGCAACGCAAGTGAGAGTGGCCTCCAACCGGCGGGCTTGGGATGATTATGCAACAGCTTAGTCGTCGTGTCAGGTCAATGAATGCCTAAAAAGGTAAAGTGGGGTGTCTGTCATGAATTTCGCTGGAATTATTGTTATGAAGTTGCAAATGCAACGAATAAGGTTGTGACAGAAATTTGAAAGAAAGTGTCCTGAAGTCGATTGTCCTCCAGATTTTCGGAAAATCTGCCGCCGGGCAGGGAAATGCTGCGAGCGGGAGATTCGCTGCGTTTTTTGGGTATGGGGCGCTGGCCGGGCTGGTCAGGAAGTCCTAAATTGGCAGGGCCGCGCCGGTTGTATGCCGCGGGGCTCGCCACCTACCGTGGGAATTTCGCGGCGCTGGAAATATCGCTGCAATACCGCGCAAACGACACTGCGCGCCCACGACGGGCGATCCAGTGGCTACCTCGTTGAGTCCTCATACGCCCCTATACCCGCGTTGCCTGGAGCCCGCACCTCGCGGAACTCACGCAAGGCTCTGCGATTGGAGCGTCGCCCGTCCGTCGGGCACCTGAGGCATATAATTCGGCCACATAAAACCAACGTGGAGTGGTGTGATGGCAAGGTCTTATGATGTGATTCAGGCGGAGATCCTGAAACTGCAGCGGGAAGCAGAAGAGGCTCTGACTGATGCGCGCAATGAAGCCATTAAGAGGATTCGCGCCGAGATGGCAAAATTTGGCATTAGTGCCGACGAGTTGAGAGAATTGGCGCCAGTTGGGCACGGCGGTGCGCGGGCAAAGAATCGTGCCGCGGCAACGGCCCCAGAGCGGAATACGGCAGTCATCGGTGAGTCCGACGAGTCTCCGGCCGTCAGACTGCTCGAGGACGCCGGCATCGATTTCCGGCGCAAGGCCCCGGCACCCGCAGCCTCGCCAGCACAGGCAAAGCTGGCGCCTAAGTACCGTGATCCCAAGACCGGTGCCACCTGGAGCGGCCATGCGCGCCCTCCGGCCTGGATCAGGGACGCCAGGGACCGCTCGGTATTTCTGATCGACAGGAGCGCGGCCCCTGTAACCAGGCCCGCGAAGAAGGCCGCGACCAAGATCGCTCGCACGGCTCTCAAAAAGGCCCCGTTGCCAAAGGTTGCTGCCAGGGGCAGCAACAAGCCAAAGGATTCGGTTTCCCGCTAGGCCGCCACGCATTCTCGCGCCGCAACTGCTCCTTGGGCGGCAACGCTCGGCGGGTCGAATCGCTCGACATCCAGGACAACGGCGAGGCAGTACCGCTCACCGAGTCGATCGGCGTGGCGCCTTGCGCTCTGACATCGGGTCCGCCCGACAGCGCCATTGCGGCGCAGGCGCTGCTTGATCCGACCTCGGTGTTCCCGGGTCAGCCCATTCGCCTGACGCCGCCGCAGACCAACAGGCATCGATCAAGCAGGCTTAAGCCGTGCAACAGGCACCCTTCATTTCAATCTGGCGTTACGCCAATCACGCGGCGTCATGCCAAACCGCGCGGTGAACCAGTTCGTAAAGGAGCCCTGCTGGTTATAGCCGAGCAGTATCGCGACTCTACCAATCGGATAACGCGGGTTGCTCATATAGCGCACGGCGAGTTCGCGCCGGACTTCTTCGATCAGTGCCGAAAAGCTGGTGTCGGCCGATCCGAGTTGCCGCTGCATGGTGCGTACGCTCAGACGTAAATGACGGGCAACCAGATCGACTGTAGCCTGCTCGACGGGTAGCAACAGGTAGATCGCCTTGCGCACTTCCAGCGCGATCGAATCTGCACCGGTTACGTTGAGCGGAGTGGCGAGGCTTTCGGCATATCGGACCAGTTCTGGATCGGCGGCCGGATTCGGGTAGTCGAGGTCGGCAGCTGCGCAAACGACCCCGTTGAAGTCGCTGCCGAACTCCAGCGGACAGCCGAAGAAGCGACGATGAAACGTCTGGTCAGCCGGCCCAGGGTGAGCGAAATGGACGGCGCGCGGTTTCCAGTGGTTGCCGAGCAGTGCACTGGAGTGGCGCGCGAGGACACCAATTGCAAGCTCGATCGCCTGCCTGGTCGGTGTGCCCGGATCGAGGACGAGTTCCTCCCGGATGGTGACCGTTTCTCCTGCGTCCTCGACGTAGACGGCCAAGGCCTCGTTAAGCAGATGCCGGAATTCGGCTGCGGCCAGCAAAACTTCGCGTAACGTGCGTTTGTGCGCGAGCAGGACATTGACCACGCCGGTCCCGAATTTCTGGCGGGTTTCAGCCATCTGCAGCGCGAAAGTCGGACACGACGCTTTTTCAGCCGTGAGTTCCAGTAACCGGCAGCAGGCGGCGGCCGAAATGCGCTCATCCGGATTCGCCAGCGCCGCCGGGTCGATTCCGGCCTGCTGCGCGAATTCGACAGGATTCAGTCCCAGCCGCCGCGTCACATCGAAGTACCCGCTCATGGCAACCGAGCGTAGCATCGTCTCCATCTCTGTCTCTCCGCAGGCTCCATACGGGCTGCGCCAGCATTGCAGCAATGAAGTGCCTGCTGACCCGCATACCGGTGTTTACGCGCACTGGCATCAATCGCTAAAAGGATGGCGTCTATACATAAAAGTGTAACGCGCGATTGCCCTATTGTGCGAGCACTGCGGTTCTATTCCCGCAAGATGGCGTCGAGCTGCCAAGGCAGGCGTCAGGAGCCTGCCGCTGCGCTCGGCATAAAGGACGCAGCCCGCCCGACGCGTTAATCCATGTCGGGTTTCAAGGGTAGGACACCCCGGCGTACGCCGGGGGGCGGTGGTAACGAATATCCATAATCGGCCGTGTTTGTCCTGAATGGCAAATACTGTCGCAAACAAGCTAGACACGAAGGAGACAAACCATGCTCATGCAGCACGCTGAGCCCACCACGGGCGATGTTTCGACAACAAGAACGGACGTGCGAACCTACGCCTGGGTGGTATTTGCCTTGACGGTTGGATTGCTGCTCTCCGACTACATGTCGCGGCAGGTGTTGAACGCAGTGTTTCCGCTGCTCAAGGCCACCTGGAACCTTTCCGACACGCAGCTGGGTTCGCTTAGCAGTGTGGTCGCATTGATGGTTGGCGTACTTACCTTTCCGCTGTCGGTGCTCGCCGACCGGTGGGGCCGCGTGAAGAGCATCGTCCTGATGGCGGCGATGTGGAGCCTCGCGACGCTGGGCTGCGCGATCTCGACGACCTATGGCGAAATGCTGATCGCACGAGCCTTCGTCGGCATCGGCGAGGCCGCCTACGGCAGCGTGGGCATTGCGGTTGTTCTGAGCATCTTTCCGGCGCGCCTGCGCGCCACGCTCACCGGCACGTTCATGGCGGGCGGCGCGTTTGGCTCGGTGCTGGGAATGGCGCTCGGCGGTGCGGTGGCAGCTCATATGGGCTGGCGCCCGGCGTTCGGCGCGATGGCGGCCGTGGGCATCGTGCTGGTCATCATCTACCGGTTTGTCGTCACAGAAAAACGTCTCGCACCGCTGCAGTCGGCAAGCTTGAACCGGCAGGTGGAAGGGCTCGGCGTGCGCATGAGCTTCCGCGCGCTGATGAAGGGTCTCTTCTCGACGAAGTCCGTCGTGTGTGCCTATGTCGGTAGCGGCATCCATCTGATGGTTCCCGCCGCCGTCTGGGCGTGGATGCCGAGCTTCCTGAACCGCTACTACGGGATGGATACCGGCAAGGCTGCAATGAGTGCGGCGGTGTTCGTGCTGGTGACCGGCCTTGGCATGGTGGTGTGCGGCAATCTGGCTGACCGGCTCAGCAAGAATGTACGCGAAAGGAAGTTGGTCGCCGCGATCGCGTTCTGCCTGATTTGCTTCACGCTGCTCGCGATCGGCTTCCGCATGCCTGCGGGTCCGTTGCAGCTTGTCGTGATCGGCGTGGGGATGTTCTTCTGCGCAGGCGCGAGCGGCCCTTCGGGTGCGATGGTGGCGAACCTCACCCCGCCGTCCATTCATTCATCGGCGTTTGCAACACTGACGCTGGCGAACAATCTGCTGGGCCTGGCACCCGCTGCCGTACTCACCGGTTTGGTCGCGGACCGCATCGGTCTGCTCGGCGCGTTGCAACTGGTTCCGCTCGCGGCACTCATCGGGGCGATCGCATTCTTCATTGGCAAGCGCAACTACGCCGACGATCTGAACCGCCTGGACGCCCTGCGCGAGGATGCTGATCGCTGAGCGGGGGGGGGCGGTGCCGTCGCCTGGTCACGACGCGGCGGCATCGGCCGGGCCGGGCATCGAGCGGGACATTGCGTGAGGGACTTCCGCAGCTTCCCGCAGGCGACTAGAGTAGACGTTCGACCTGCGACGACGCGTAGCATGTGGCGGCCGTTCATTGATATATGATTGAATTAGCAACCGTTTTAGATTACATAGCAACTGACGAAAGCGCCTGAATGCTTTTTTCACTAAATCCTCGCGGTATGCGCGAGCTTCGCGGCACTCACCGCCGCAACACAACACTGATCTGACAATAGACGGCTTGGGTAAGACGAGCAGTTCCGCCGCAGGCAGAAGTCTATTTGCAGATTGAGTAACGGATAGGAGATTGAACATGGCGAAAGCAATCCGCTTTCATGAAACCGGTGGTCCCGAAGTCTTGCGCTACGAGGACGTTGAAGTGGGCGAACCGGGCCCCGGGCAGGTCCGCCTGCGCCATGAGGCTGTCGGTCTGAATTTCGCTGACACATACTTTCGCAGCGGTCTGTACCCGGTTCCGATGCCTGCTGGTATGGGCGTCGAGGCCGCGGGCGTGGTCGAGGCCGTCGGCGCCGATGTGACCAACGTCGCGGTCGGCGATCGTGTGACCTACACCGGTTTTATCAACACGCTCGGTGCCTACAGCACCGAACGGCTGATCCCGGCCGCGCCGCTCATCAAGCTGCCAGATGCGATTAGCTGCGAAACGGCTGCCGGTATGACCATGCGCGGCCTGACCTCGTCCTACCTGATGCGCCGCATTCACGACTTCAAGGCCGGTGACACCATCCTGCTGCACGCGGCCGCCGGCGGTGTCGGCCTGATCGTGTCGCAATGGGCGAAGCTGCTGGGTCTTAACGTGATCGGCACGGTTTCGACGGAGGCCAAGGGCGAGGTGGCCCGCGCCCATGGTTGCGACCACATCATCTACTACGGCCGGGAAGACGTTGCGAAGCGTGTGCGCGAACTGACCAACGGCGTCGGCGTAAACGTGGTGTTCGACAGCGTCGGCAAGGATACCTTCGAGGCGTCGCTCGATTCGCTCAAGCGCCGCGGCCTGATGGTCTGCGTCGGCACGGCCTCCGGCCCGATCCCGCCGTTCAACCCGCAGATTCTCGCGATGAAGGGCTCGCTCTACCTGACCCGCCCGGCGCTTGCCGACTATATCGCCGACCCCGCCGAGAAGAACGAACTTGCCGGCGAAATCTTCGGGCATATCGCCGCGGGCCGCATCAAGATCGAACTGAACCAGCGTTACGCGCTTGAGGATGCCGCTCAAGCTCATCGGGACCTGGAATCGCGCAAGACGACCGGCTCGTCGGTCTTTGTTATCTGAGGGACAAGCCATGCGAATCGAACAACTTACCAACGCCATTGGCGCCGAAATGGTGGGCGTCCAGCTCGCCGACGCGATCCGCGACGATGGCCTTTTTGCCGAGATCCGGGCGAACCTGCTCAAGCACCGGGTGCTGTTCCTGCGCGATCAGGAGATCACCTGCTCCGAGCATGTTGCTTTCGCGCGCCGCTTCGGCGAGCTGGAAGACCACCCGGTCGCGGGCAGCGATCCCGAGCATCCCGGCCTTGTGCGGATTTACAAGACGCCGGACCGGCCCAACGACCGCTACGAAAATTCGTGGCATTCGGATGCCACCTGGCGTGAAGCGCCCCCGTTCGGCGCCGTGCTGCGGTGCCTGGAATGCCCGCCCGTCGGCGGCGACACGATGTGGGCAAACATGGTGCTCGCCTACGAAAATCTGCCCCCTCATGTGAAGGAGCAGATCGCCGACCTGCGCGCCCGCCACAGCATCGAGGCGAGCTTCGGTGCGGCGATGCCGATCGAGAAGCGCCATGCTTTGAAAGCCCAATATCCTGACGCGGAGCATCCGGTCGTGCGCACACACCCCGAGACGGGCGAGAAAGTGCTGTTTGTCAATGCGTTCACGACGCACTTCTCGAACTACCACACGCCGGCGCGCGTGCGCTTCGGGCAGGACGCCAATCCGGGCGCGGGCGACCTGCTGCGCTATCTCATCAGCCAGGCCTACATCCCGGAGTATCAGGTGCGCTGGCGCTGGAAGCCGAACAGCATCGCGATCTGGGACAACCGCAGCACGCAGCACTATGCGGTGATGGACTACGCGCCGTGCCATCGGAAGATGGAACGCGCCGGGATTATCGGCGACAGGCCGTACTAACCTGAAGGAATCAGCATAGTGACTCTCGATATAGCACCTACGATACTTATCGTGCCCGGCCTGCGTGATCAT
The DNA here is from genome assembly GCF_046027075.1 of Paraburkholderia sp. RL18-085-BIA-A. NCBI lineage: Bacteria > Pseudomonadati > Pseudomonadota > Betaproteobacteria > Burkholderiales > Burkholderiaceae > Paraburkholderia > Paraburkholderia sp. RL18-085-BIA-A. The sequence continues at coordinate 44,449 of NZ_JARESU010000036.1, forward strand.
GTGGCCGAACACTGGCAGACGCTGCTGCAGGCTCGCCTACCCAAAGCGGCTTCGGTGCCGCCGCTGGAGCACGACAAGCTCAGCTGCGCGGCGCGCGTCGCGGCGCTGGACGAGGCCATCGCCAGGATCGATGGTCCGATCGTACTGGTGGCTCACAGCGCCGGCGTCATGATTACCGTGCACTGGGCGCAGCGCCACCATCGGCCGATTCAGGGCGCGCTGCTTGCCACGCCGGCGGATCTGGAGACACCTATGCCCGCAGGTTATCCAACGCGCGATGCGCTCGAGGAGAATGGATGGCTGCCGTGCCCGCGTAAGCCGTTGCCGTTCCCGAGCATTCTCGGCGCCAGCCGCAACGATCCGCTGGCAACGTTCGATCGCGCTGCGGCAATGGCTGCGGACTGGGGCAGTCGTCTCGTCGATCTCGGCGAAGTTGGACACCTGAACCCGGCGGCCGGCTATGGCGAGTGGCCGCAGGCGGAGACCTTGATCCGTGAGCTTCTCTGACATGATCGGCGCGACGAAGCAGGGCACTGCGGTAGAAATGGCGTCCGTGACGATCGATGTCCACTTCGACTTTGTCTGCCCGTGGTGCCTGATTGGCAAGCGCAATCTCGATGCGGCCGTCAATCGCTTCGCCACCCTGGTTCCGGACGTCAGCGTCAAGGTGCGGTGGCACTCGCATCAGTTGTTGCCCGACATTCCCGTTGGTGGCGTGCCTTACCAGGCGTTCTACGTGGCCCGTTTGGGCAGTGCAAACGCGGTCGCTGCACGGCGCGCACAGGTTCAGGAGGCCGCTCGCGCAGCCGGCGTCCAACTGGCGTTCGACAGGATCGAGGTGATGCCGAACACGCGGGCAGCGCACCGCCTTGTTTCATGGGCCGGCACCACAAGTGCGGGATTCCAGCCTGCGACGCTGATCGACCGGTTGTTCACCGCTTATTTCATGGACGGCGAAGACATTGGCGACCCGGACACGCTCCAGCGAATTGGCCTCGCGTGCGGTCTTGACGCGACGGGCCTCGCTGAACATCTGGGGGCGCCGCGGCGCGATGACGACGTATGTCTCCCGCTTTCGTCTCAGGCCGAGGACGTCAGAGGCGTGCCGCATTTTGTGTTCAATTCGGCCCTATCGCTGTCTGGTGCGTATTCGGCCGGTGCAATCGTAGAGGCCATGCTGCGATCGATTGGTGAAAAAAGATAATGTCTCGCCAGATTCCGGCCGGGTCGGCCGATGAACTCACGCCGGGACAGCGCAAGCTCGTTTTCATCGACGGCCGCAGCATCGTGCTCTTCAATATCGAGGGCGAGCTTTACGCCATCGAGAACTCCTGCCCGCACAACGGCGCATCACTGGCAGGTGGCGAGCTCGACGGGCGGCTGCTTCGTTGTCCCGCCCACGGCCTTCGTTTTGACGTCGCAACCGGCCACATGCCGGGAAAGACTGGTTTGAATCTGACAACGATTCCCGTCCGGAACGTCGCGGGCGGGATTGAACTCACCGTCGACGACGCCGCGCCAGATCAATGTCACGCGCAGCAATGCGGAATTTAGATAATTCAGGAAGGTATCCATGCAAGGTTTGATGATGCAGCAACCGCTGCTGGTCGCTTCGCTGCTCGTGCACGCTGAACGCCACCACGGTGAACAGGAAATCGTGTCGAGGCGGGTCGAAGGGGACATTCACCGCTATTCGTACCGGGATCTCGCGCAACGCGCCCGCCGCATGGCAAACGCCCTGGCGGGCCTCGGCATCAAGCCGGGCGAGCGGGTGGGCACGCTCGCATGGAACGGCTACCGCCACATGGAGATGTACTTTGCTGCGTCGGGCTCCGGGGCCGTGTTGCATACGCTCAACCCGCGGCTTCACGTCGACCAGCTGGCGTACATCATTGAGCACGCGCAGGATCGCGTCGTGTTCTTTGACCTGACGTTTCTGCCGCTGATCGAAAGCGTCGCGCCGCGCGTAAAAAGCCCGAAGGTCTTCGTGGCGATGACCGATCGCGCGCACATGCCGCAAGCGCATGGCCTGTCCAGCATGCTGATGTGCTACGAGGACCTCATCGATCTTCACAGCGACGCGTTCGAGTGGCCGCTGCTGGACGAGAACAGTGCATCGTCGCTGTGTTACACGTCGGGCACCACGGGCAATCCGAAGGGCGTACTGTACAGCCACCGCTCGACCCTGCTGCACACCTACGCGGCGGCGCTGCCGGATTCGCTGAACTGCTCGGCGCGCGATGTGATCCTGCCCGTCGTGCCGATGTTCCATGTCAACGCGTGGGGCCTGCCGTATATCGCCTGCATGGTCGGTGCGAAGCTGGTGTTTCCGGGGCCGGCACTCGACGGCAAGTCGCTCTACGAGCTGATCGAGGCAGAACAGGTCACGCTGTCGGCCGGTGTGCCGACTGTCTGGCAGGGACTGCTGACGCATGCCGATGCGATCGAGGGTTCGTTCTCGACAATGAGGCGCACGATTATCGGCGGCGCTCCCTGTCCGACCGCGATGACGGCCGCGTTCCAGAATCGCCATTGCGTCGACGTACTGCATGCCTGGGGCATGACGGAACTGAGCCCGGTCGGCACGGTATGCAGTTTCAAGCCGCGTCAGCTTTCTCTGCCGGTCGACGAGCGTTATGCGGTTCAGGCGAAGCAGGGGCGGTCCGTATTCGGCATCGACATGAAGATCGTTGGCCCCGACGGCGAAGAGTTGCCGTGGGACGGGAACGCTTCGGGCGACCTGCTTGTGCGGGGGGCGTGGGTCACGCGGCAATACTTTGGCAATGACGACGCATCACCGTTGCGCGACGGCTGGTTCCCGACCGGCGACGTGGCAAAGATCGATCCCGACGGCTTCATGCAGATTACGGATCGCAGCAAGGACGTCATCAAGTCCGGAGGCGAGTGGATCAGTTCGACCGACATCGAAAACGTCGCGTACCTGCACCCCGAAGTCGCGAGTGCGGTCTGCATCGCTGCGCGACACCCGAAGTGGGACGAACGGCCGCTACTGCTGATCGTGAAAAAACCGGGCAGCGCGCTCACCGCGGACGAACTGCTCGCCTTCTTTGACGGCCGGGTTGCGAAGTGGTGGAAGCCGGAGGCTGTGGTATTTGTCGAATCGGTTCCGCTCGGCGCGACAGGCAAGGTGCTCAAGCACCGGTTGCGGGAACAGTACGGAGATTACTATTTGTCGACCTGATACGCCCAAGCGGCTGCATCGCAGGTCTATTTGATCAACAACAAAAAAGCCGCCGGGTCCGCCCGGCGCCCCCCAAATGGAGGAGACACAATGAAATTAAAACTGAGCAGCGCTGCGGCACTGGTGGTGTTCGCCACTGCCGCCCATGCGCAATCGTCGGTCACGCTCTACGGCGTACTCGACACTGGACTGCTGTATCAAAGCACCTCGGCGGCAACGTTCCAGCCGCACGCGCCCAACCTCGGGCATCTTTATCAGCTCAAGGACGGCGGGATCTATGCCAGCTACTGGGGCCTGAAGGGAAGCGAAGACATCGGCGGTGGCTACAAGATCAACTTCAAGCTGCAGGGTACGTTCAATACTGCGAACGGCAGGTTTGGCCTGGCCGACACGCCGGGCACGACCGCGATCTTCAACCAGTTCGCGACGATCGGCGCATCCACTCCGTTTGGCACGTTCGACGCCGGTCGGCAGATCATCCCGATGATCTACGCGATGGCGGAAACCGACGTCCGCGGCGCGCAGTATTTCGGCAGTATCCTGACTGCGTGGCTGGGCGTGAATCAGGCGGCCGGTTGGCCGGGCACCAGCACGAACGCCCCGATCGGCGCCCTGTATGACAGTAACGCGCTGGTCTACAATTCGCCGAAATTCTATGGTGCGTCGCTCGCGCTCGAGTACGCGCCGGGCGGTGTTGCCGGCCATTTCCAGGGCGGCACGCGCGAGTCGGCGGTGCTCAAGTATTCGAATTACGGTCTGAATCTGTCCGCCGTCTACTACAACGGACACGACACCAATCCGTTCCCGCTGACCTATCCGGCAGCTCCGGCTGTGCCCGCGACGGGGCTGGCGAACAACCGCTTCTACTATTTCGGTGCGATGTACACGATCGCCGGATTTTCGATCTCCGGCTCGTATGGCGTCGGCAAGAACCCCGCGAACACCAACACGGCGGACTTCGAAATGGCATCAGGTGGCCTCGGCTACCAGTTCAATCCGCGCTTCAAGATCACGTCGGGGTACTACTACCTGAGGGACCGGAACCATTCAGCAAATCACTCGAGCGAAGTCGCAGTGGGTGCTGAATACAACCTGTCCCAGAGGACCAAGGCGTACGCGCAAGTCGGGTATGTCGATAACAAGGGGACCATGAACCAGACGATCATCTATGGGGCCCCGGTTGCGCCGGGAGTGTCCACCACGGCGGCAATGATCGGCATCCGTCATACGTTCTGATTTCGCAACGCCTTAAATGGCAATTGGAGTATTCAATGAAGAACATCGGAACATTCAGGCTGGCTGTCGGGGCCGTAATCGTTGCAACTTCCGTGACCGCATGGTCGCAGACACGCGAAGCGGCCAGTGCACCGGGCGCATCCGCTATGGCGGCGTCGGGTTCAGCGGCACCGGCCACAGGAAGAAAGGCGAATCGTGCCTTGCGCCGACAGGTCTATAACGCCATCGCGAAGCACAAGGAGATTAGTGCCGGAAATATCAGCGTCGTCGCAAAGGACGGCGCGGTAACGCTCAATGGCACCGTCACGGACAGCTCCCAGGTGGGCACGGTCGCGGAAATCGCGAAGGGCGTTCCGGGAGTAACGTCGGTCACCAACAAGCTAACCGTAGAAAAACCGTTTGGCGGCATGTAAGGCGCCGTACCCGGTACGGAAGTGCGGCGGGGCCGACCGATGTATCGGTCCCGTCAGCCTCCGCCCGCAGTATCGACTTGCCCGGGGCAGCAGGCCGTCCGAGGCCTGCTCCTTGAAGTCGCGCATCTGTTTGCGGCCCGCGCTTGGATCCCTGCCGGTCCTCGAGTTCCTGCGCGCGGATCCGGGTGAGCGGGGTGGCCACCGAGCCTGGCAGCAGTTTCTGTTGGGAGCGGTAGAAAAGCAGCAACTGATGGTTGATCGAATAGACCAGCGAGTCATTGTCACGCGGCGAAACCCAACCACTGCGCTGCATTTCGACCCTGCAGGCGAACTCGAACGCGAACGCATGAGGCGCGAGCCACTATTGCATTTGCTCTGCTCTCATGGACCGAGGGATCTGAAGGTTCTTGAGCCACGTGGCAGCGCTCGTTGAAGAGCCGGATACCGACTCTATCTGAGCGTGGACGCAGGAAGCGCGGGGCGCGCCAGCGAATTCATTCGCGTTTGCCTTGCCCAGCCCGGATCAGATCGCCGGGGTCAGTGATTTGTTCATTGGTAAAGCACACGCGAGCGAGCGCGCACCAACGGTGCGCCGTTCAAAGCTCAGGTGGCCTCCCAACCGTGGGACGCGAGAATCTTGTCCAGCAGGTAACGAAGAGCTTCGCTTTCCGGCTCACTGAGACACTCGTAAAGCTCCCTGTCTCGTCGGTCCATCGTTGGGCCGACCTTCCTGAAAATCTTTCGTCCTTCGGCTGACAGCGAAATGATCACGCTGCGTCCGTCCTGCTCATTGCCCGTGCGCCCGAGGATCCCCTTGGCGAGTAAGGCATCCACAGTGCGACTTGCCTGACTCTTGTCGAGATTGGCGCGGCGGGAAATGTCCATGATGGTTTGCGGTCCGAAAGTGCCAACTACTCCAATAATGCTTGCTTCCGGATAAGGCAACCCAAGTTTCTCTCGGGATAGCTCGGCGCTCATGCGGTCAGCGATTTTGGTCAACGCCTTCAGCCGATAGGTCAGCGATTCGTCAGGTCTGGACTCGATGGTCGACATAGTGTCACTCGGAAATGCAATTCAAAATTACGGATATAACCCGCATATGTTGCCCCGGCCAGAGTGGGGTGGTCAACTTTTCCGAGTAAGGATACTCACCTTGACTGCACAAGCAAACTGTGAATTGTTTGCGATTTCGCGCGGTGGGCGCGATGTTGGGCGTTTTTATCCGCGGTAATTCGCAGGCCCGTGCAGTTGCGTGTTCAATTAGCGACACGTCGAGTCACGTGCGTCGGCTTTGCATTGCGACCGGCGAGGGCAAGAAAACCGGGAGGGCCGGACCCGCCCCGGCGGCAAACGCGGACGGTCCGGAAAGAAGAAAGCCGCCTCGAGTGAAACGGGCGGCTTCCGATTGAAGCGAGAAACTGCGCCGACGTTAGCCAGCTGCGCTGGTTAACCCGGTTCCGATATCAGAATGAGTGGCGGATGCCCACCATGCCTGCGGCGGTATTCTTGCCCACCGCGACCGGCTGGCCGTACACCAGTGTCTGGTTCATCGTGCCACGGTTCGACACGTACCCGCCCTGAGCATACAACGTTGTGGCCTTGGACAGGTTGTAATCGGCACCCAGCACATAGGAGGTCGACTGGTTCTGATTGTGCTTCTCGTCCTTCACGTAGTAGACGCCCGACGTGACTTCGAACGCCGGCGTGAAGCGATAGCCGAGGCCACCCGTCCACATGTCGAAATCACCTGAGGCGATGCCCGCGGCGAGGTTCCCGTTCGGGTTCGCCGGGTTGCGTCCGTTGCTGAACGAACCGGATACCGAGAGACCGCGCCACGTGTATTTGCCGCCGAAGTAGACGAAACGGTTGTTGTTCAGACCGGTCGCCGGAATGGGCGTCGCACCCGGGTTTGCTGCGGTAGGGTACGGGTACGGGCTCGCGTCGTGCCCGTTGTAGTAGACGGCTGCGGCATTCAGGCCATAGTTCGAATACTTGAGCACCGCCGACTCGCGCGTGCCGCCCTGGAAGTGACCGGCAACGCCACCCGGTGCAAACTCCAGCGCGACCGATACGCCATAGAAGGACGGTGAGTTGTAGACCAGCGCATTGCTGTCATACAGGGCACCGATGCTGCCGTTCGTGCTGCTGCCCGTCCAGCCCGATTGCTGGTTCATCGTGAGCCATGCGGTCAGCACACTGCCGAAGAACCACGCGTTGCGCACGTCCGTGTCTGCAAGTGCGTAGGCCATCGGCGCAAGCTGGCGACCGGCGTCGAACTTGCCGAACGCTCCCGACACGCCAACCGTCGCGATCTGGTTGAACATGGCCGGTGTATTCGCCGTGTCGCTCAGCGCGAACTTGCCCGTGCCGGTGTCGAACGAGCCCTGGAGCCGGAAGTTGATCTTGTAGCCGCCGCCGATGTCCTCGGTGCCCTTCATCCCGAAAAGGCTCGAGTAGACGCCGCCGTCCTTGAAGCGGACGACGTGTCCGAGATTTGGGTTCTTCGATGCGATCGGCAGGAAATTCGCGGCTGCGGTGTTTTGCCACAGCAGGCCCGAATCCACCGCGCCATAAAGGGTTACCGACGACTGCGCGTGTGCGGATACTGCGAATGCGAGAAGCACTGCGGCTCCTGTAGTCCTCAACTTCATGTGGTCTCCAGCGTTACGATTGTTTAACACTTGGGTGCAGAGTCCTCATGCTCCGAAGGGGCTCTGTATCCTTTGCTGGAGAATACTTATAGTTGGCTCCATCTACTCCCCCCCACTCGCGGGGGGAGGGTTATCCGTAATATCAGCCCGGGACGAATGCCATCCAGCCTTACACAGCAAGGCTTTCAAGCGAAGATCAATGCAACGTCACGCTCATCTGGAGGCGCGACAATGCCTAATTTTGTTGCAAAGTGATAACAAACTGCCGCGCAGCGTCTGCGATAGTTGCTCTGTCACCTATATGGATAGTTGCTTTCGCATCGACACAAATCAAAGAGGTGGATGACGTGACTCGTCGCCAGCATCGTCCCGATCGGGTCAAGCGCATTGCCGGTGCTGAACTAGCTTTTTTCTCGGGGCAGACGGGGACCGGAGCAACCTCGGCATATTCGTAAATCGTCGATCGCTTCACCGCGCCGGCGTGGCTCGCGTGGATCCAGTCGACCTTCATCGGCACATCGCTAAAGACCGGCAGGCGAGGCATCGCGCAACCATCCACATTGCTCGTAACGTTCGAACTCTTCAGGCGTCAATTTCCAGCTCACCGCCCACGTTCAGGCCGGTTCCTGCAGCAGGCCCATGAGCTGCGCCCGACGCACGATCTGCCGGCGCGAAGTCGCGTCAAGTTTGATGAACAGGTTTTTCATATGCCATTTCACCGTCTCCTGGCCAACGCCCATCGCGAGCGCGATTTCCTTGTTAGTGAGGTTCCGACTCGCCAGCTCCAGTACGAAGCGCTCCTTCGGCGTCAGCACCGCACTGGAGATCACACGCGGACCGGCATCCGGGCCGGACGCTGGTGAATCGGCACCGGTTGCCGGCGGCTGCCTGGCGATGGCGGCGACGCGTGGCGCGCCGTCCCCCCCGCGCTCATGCAACCATTCTGCGAACGCAGGATGAAGGTCGGACGTCGTGAGACTCATCCCGTATGTCGTGCCCAGATCCATCGCCTCGCGAAGCAGAGCGGTGCTGCTTTCGCCGAGGCGGTCCTGCACGAACGCGCGCAACGCCATCAGATCGACGCCCACAGCGCCGAGCTTCATCACCTCGCTGCCTTCCTGGGCGAACGCGAGGGCATGGTTGGCCGCACGCCAGTCCTGCTCGGCAATTGCCGCGAACGCCTGCGCGATGTGCTGGTGCAGGAGCAGCGCCCGACGCTTGAGGGGAGAATTTGGCGTCGCGTGCTCAGCGACAATCTGATCCAGTCGGCGGCCGAGCGTGCGGCAGGACGCCGAACGGAAGCGGCCACTGTGAAGCCTGATCTGCTCGGTCAGGCTCGCCACGCACAACCTCGGCATGCGACGCGCGGCGCCGATCGCATGGAGATTCTCGAGCAAGTCGAAAGCCCGGTGCTCCGCGCCGGAGGCGGCTGCGACTCGCGCGGCCGTACGATAGGCGAAAACCACCGCGTCGGGTGTCCCGTTGCGTTCAAGCACATCCAGCCGGTTTGCCAGCAACGCGGCCGCTTCGTCGAAATCGCCGCGTTTGAACCGGGTCGTGGCAAGCAGCGCGGCGAGCATGCAGGAAAACGGGTGTCGGCGGCCCAGACTGTCATCTGCCTGCACCAGCGCCGGGCGCAGCGTGCGCTCGGCCAGCAACATTTGCCCCTGAAGCAGGTAGCTGAGACCGATCATGTAGGCGCGCCAGCGAACCACGTACGTATAGGCAGCACTGGCGACCCCGCGCGGCATGTGCCGCCCGAACTGGCGGGCCGTCGCGTACTCGCCATCCATGAGAGCGCGCGCGGCGAGCCGGTTGGCATGCACCTGCTGAAGCCACGATTCGCTGACCGGTGGCGTATCGCCCCAGCGATCGATCAAACGCGCAGCACGATCAGGCTCATCCGCGAAATAGGCCGCGGCGCTCATAATCAGATCGATCTCGTAGCGCATCGCCTCGTCGGGCTCGGCAGTGCGCAAAATCGCGTCCGCCTGCACCTCGGCGAGCTGCTGGCGCTCGCTCAGCGCAAGCGCCCAGGCCATGGCGAGCCGCAAGCGCGGATGGCGGTCCAGCACGGCTTCCGGTAGCCATTCGAGCCATTCCAGCACAGTGACGAGGTGGCCTTGCGTTACGGCTTCGTGCAAAGACTTCTGCGCGAGCGTGTAGGCGGTTTCCTCCTGCCCGCAGGCCAGCGCGTGGCGCGCGGCGAGCTCGGTCATGTCATGGTCGGCCAGCCAGTGCATTGCGCGGTTGTGCAACTCCCCCTGCGCAGATGCCGGCATAAGCGCCAGACGCTCCCGAAGTGCGTCGCGTGCCATCGAGTGCATGCGGAACCACTTCCCTCGTCCCTGGGCACCGAAAAAGAGGGGTGTTTCGCGCGCGAGGCGCATGAGCCGCTGTTTCGCATCGTGGGCGCCGGTGAGCGCTTCGCACAGATCTTCGTGCAGCAGGTCGACAATCGAAATACGGGTAAGGTACTCAGTGTCCTCGCTGCTTAGCCGTTCAAGCAGCGCCGTAACGAACTGCTCACGAATGCCGGCGGTGCTGCTGGCAAAAGCGTCGATGCTCGCGGCCGGATCATCGCTGTCCGCGACCGCAGCCAGTGCAACCTGCAAGCCGAGCGGCCAGCCTTCCGTGATGTCGTGCAATCGGGCGCTCGCATCAGCATCGACCTGGGCGTCCAAACGGCTGCCAATCAATCCGATTGTCTCGTCCAGGCGAAAGCGAAGCGCCGCAGCATCTACCGTTGCGCACTGGCCATACGAGCCCAGGCGCGCGATGACCTTGTCGAATCCGGCGCGCGAGGCAATCACGATGCGCAGGTTGGACGGGGGGTTCTCAAGCAGATAGATGAGCGCTTCCAGACTTGCCTGAGGCAACTGCTCCGCCTCGTCGAATATCACCACGACATCGAGCGCTGTGCGAGCGACTTCAGCCAGCCATGCCGTGACCCCGTCAAGTGGTGAGTCTGGGAAGGCTCCCCCCTCCAGCAGGCGTTTGCCGAATGTTGCCCGCCCGGACCCGGCACGGACCGCGAGCGTCAGGCCCGTGAGCAGGCGCCGCGGGTCGTCGTGTCCGTCAAGGGTAAGCCATGCGACCGCGCTTCCGCGCATCAGGTATTCCTGGCGCCACTGGATCAAAAGAGATGTTTTGCCGAACCCCGACGGCGCCTGCACTATGGTCACGACACGATCGCGGAAACGCTCGCAATCCGAACTCAGGCGCGCGCGGGCAAGCATATGCCGCGGCGCGCGGGGCGGACTGATCTTCAGCGTAGTTTCCGGGTGCGAGACAGATTGTTGATTTGTCATCGGATTGGGGACGACTGGCTGTGTCGCGTCTGCCGTGCACAGGGCCGCGCTGGAAGAGATATTCGAAGTATAACGGACACTGTTCTTCATTTTTTGACACTTCGACTGGCAACCGCGTTGCGCCCCCCTAAAGATGGGGGGAGCTTTGACAAGCGTTTGTTCTTACCATGGTGGCCTGCTCGGCAACCACCAATCTCATGTTTCGTCACCTCGGTGTATCCATTGATTCGAGCGACCACTGCTCGGATGCGGCCATACGGGCACTTGAATTTGCCGTAGAACATGGCGCGCGCGTCAGCCTCTGGTATGGGCAACCCGTGCCGGACGATCCGCTCGTCAAGGCGCATTGCGATCACAGGGCGAGCGAAGCGCTAACCCGGGCCGAGGCTGCCGCGCAGGCAATGGGGGTACCGTGCAGGACGGCGGCACTCTTTGGCGAGCGGCCTGCGCAGGAAATACTGGATGCTGCAAAGCTCTGCGGGTGCGACGTCGTTGTGATGGCTCATGACCCGGGCGAGCTTGCTAAAAGCGGATCCGTAGCCAGCAATCTGCTCTCGCTCGCACAAGTTCCGGTGTTGACTCCCGGGCGCCCGGCACGCATCGCCGCTCTCGACCTGCTACGCGGCGAATATCGGCGACTCGCGGACCTTTTACAACAATGGCTGTCTCTGAGCAGTTCGCGTGCGCGAGGAGAACCAAACCTGAGGCCACATCGCGCGAGCATGCTGGCGGCAGTCGAACATATTCGCCGCACCGTACATCCGCTGCAACGCTGCAAGGAGGCCTCGCTGTGCGGCCCGCTTCGCCGTCGCGTAGGCAGTCTGCGCGCCGAAATCGATGAATTGCTCCTGCTGGGTCAACGCGAACGCGAACTGCTGGTCGAGATCGAGTTGACGTTGGCCCAGCCGCTGGATAACGAATCCGCTGTGGTCGATCTCTCGTCTGCGCTAACGCGTTACGCGCACCTTGTCTGGACCGCCCGCGGGCGGGAAGAAGGGATCGTCCTGCCAGCGGCGCGTCGCCATCTGAGGACGCTCGACTGGGATCGGCTGCATGCCAGATTCATCATTGCGCTGCACACAGGTGACGGCGCGACGCGAGGAATGTAAATGTCAACGAGCAACCCGACAGCAGAGTCGGGAGAGCAGGTCTTCAACACACCGACGATCGTCGTACTCGTGGCTGGGCTATCCATGCTTGGACAGTTCGCGATCGCCACGTACCTGCCCGCATTTACGGTTATGACGCAGGCGCTGCATGCCAGCCCAACGCAAGTCCAGCAGTCGTTATCAGCCTACCTGCTCCCATTCGCATTGATGATCCCGTGGCATGGGGCGATCTCCGACGCAATCGGCCGCCGCCGGATGATCCTCGTCGGCAATGCGCTATTCACGGTCGGATCGCTGATGTGCGCCGTGGCGCCCAGCATGACGCTGTTCTACGCCGGGCGGGCGATACAAGGCATGAGCGCCGGGGCTGGCGTCATTATCGGTCGGGCGATGGTGCGCGACGTTTTTCATGGCTCGGACGCACAGAAAATCATGGCGCTGGTAGCGATGATCTTTGCGCTGGCGCCCGCACTTGCGCCCGTCTGTGGCGGCTGGCTGCTTCTGTGGACCGGATGGCGCAGCATCTTCATCTTCCTCGCGGTCCTTTCAGCTTCGCTGGTGGTGATCACCTGGTTCTTCGTGCCCGAGACCCTGCCGCCGTCCGGCCGGCATCCGCTGCATCCGGTTGCGCTCGCGCGGGCCTATGCCGCCTTGTTCACGAAGCCGCGTTTCCTGGCGCTCGCGCTCGCCAACGCGGCCGTCAATCTGAGCATCTACCTGTATGTGCTGGCCGCGCCAACCTTCGTCGTGAAGCACCTTGGCCTCGGCGAACAGTCATTCGGCTACCTTTTCGTGCCGATCGTGGTGGGCCTGATCGCCGGCGCGGCAGTCGCACATCGCGCGGCCGGTCGCGGCAGTCCAGCGCGCAGTGTGATCCTCGGCCATCTGGTCATGATGGTGGCCGGCGTGATCAATATCAGCGTCAACGCCATGCACGCAACTCCGATGCCATGGGATCTGGTGGCGCTGCCCATCTTCGCGCTCGGCATGATGATGACGCAGCCCAGTCTGCAAGTGATGGCCCTTGACTGTTTCCCGGAGCGGCGCGGGCTGGCATCCAGTTGTTACGTCACCGTCCAGCAATTCGGCAACTTCCTGTCGTCCGCATTGCTGGTGCCACTCCTGCTCGGCAACACGCTCAGCATGGCTGTGGGCATGGCGATTCTGCAATGCCTCGGACTACTTGTGTTCTGCATCGCAATGCGCGATGGGGGATCGGATTAGGCGCGAAGCAAAATCGGTCGCCAACAGGCTGATCCCGGCGTGAAACAGGGCGCGCAAACTTGGTCGGGGCGGCTCGCTGGACCCCGGAGTCGGTAAGCATGATGAACAGTCAGTCATTGAGTTATTGCTTCAGACAGTGAAACGGGCCATAGCTTGATTCAAGACCGCCATCTTTGCTCTCTGGCTATCAGATGAGCATGCCGCCGCCTTCGCTGCTCTGGAGGCGGCGCAACGCGCTCTCGATACTCAAAAGCAATGGCTCTTGCCGGAATCGGACATTTGGATGCCAAGGGCTAACTGACGCGCGACGGCGCGTTAGCCGCACAACTTCAAGCCCTACACCGGCGTCGCTGCGTCGAACTCAAGCCTCAGATCCTGAGTTATCGCGCCGCGACAATTTGCCAGAGTCAACGTCCGATCTTGAAGATGTATTGTGTGTGCATGTTTAAAGGAGAACAAACATGCCGCAGATCAACGCTGTACAAATGGCCCGCGTGAAGGCCACCGCCCCCGTCCTGGCTGAGCATGGCCCAACGATCACAAGGCATTTCTACAGGCGCATGTTCGCGCGCCACCCCGAACTGAAGAACCTGTTCAACCAGACCCACCAGACGACCGGCAGCCAGCCCGAGACGCTTGCGCGCGCGGTCTACGCCTACGCAGCAAACATCGACAATCTCGGCGCGCTCGGCGGCGCGGTGTCGCGGATCGCGCACAAGCATGCGAGCCTGAACATTCGCCCCGAGCATTACCCGATCGTCGGCGAGGACCTGCTCGCGTCGATCGTCGAGGTGCTCGGCGACGCGGTCGATGCAGACACGCTCGAAGCGTGGCGCGCCGCATACGGCCAGCTTGCGCAGATCCTGATTGGCGTCGAGGCGAACCTGTACGTGGGCGCGGCGTGGAGCGGCTTCCGTCCGTTCAAGGTGGCGCGCAAGGTGCGTGAGAGCGACGAAATCACGTCGTTCTATCTGACGCCGGCCGATGGCGGCGCCGCGCCGTCGTTCGAGCCGGGTCAGTACGTGACGGTGAAGCGCTTCGTCGGCGATCTCGGCGTCGATCAACCACGCCAGTACAGCCTGTCGGACGCACCTCACGGCAAGTGGCTGCGCATTTCGGTGAAGCGCGAGGCCGGCAAGCCCGAGGCGATCCCGGCTGGCAAGGTCTCAACGCTGATGCATGACGGCGTCGAGGAGGGCGCGATCGTCGAGGTCACAGCACCGATGGGCGACTTCTCATTGAAGCGCGATGTCGAGAGGCCGGTCGTGCTGCTATCAGGCGGCGTTGGCCTGACACCGATGGTGTCGATGGCGTCGACGCTGATTGGCGACGGCAGCAAGCGCGAAGTGCGCTTCGTGCACGCATGTCGAGAGGGCACGGTGCACGCGTTTCGCGACTGGCTCAACGACGCCGCACATGAGAATGCGAACGTGACGCGCACGGTGCTGTACGAACGGGTCGGTTTGAACGACCGCCCAGGTGTCGACCACGATCTCGAAGGGCGGCTCACACCGGCGCACGTCGAGCACTACGCCCTCGTGCCGGATGCGGATTACTACATTTGCGGCCCGATTGCGTTCATGAAAGCGCAGCGCGATTCGCTTATCGCGCTGGGCGTAGCGCCGGAGCGTGTGCATACGGAAATCTTCGGTTCCGGCGCGCTCGAATGAAGCGCTTCAGCCTCCGATCGGCTTGTGCATGAAGACGGCCTTGTTCGGAGGGTTAGGTGTATCGGCGTCGCCGAGTCACGCGGCAACGTCGCTGACCACCTTGCTGTTGCGCGGACGGGTAATCTCGTCATGACCGAGGTCGGCGTCGGCGATTCCAAGAATGTCAACCAGACCATCCGCAACGATAGGCGCCATCTGTTCGTAAGTTCGCGATTGGCAGTCACATTGAGCGATCGTCGATCGCAGCAGTTGGTTGCCGCTGGAACGCGATCCAAAGTGCTGTGACTTGCCAATGCTTACAGTCATCAAGCAAGTTCGATACTCCCATTTGGGAGGGAGGCGGCGATGTCGCGCACAGAAATTGGCCACTCGTCACCAGCGAGATATTCACGCCCGAACCCGGCTTCCTGGCCAGCAAAACAGGCCGACTTGATCGATCGCAACTGCGCGGGAACTCCACGACCTCGCCGAAGAGCGGACCAAAGTTCACGATAGAGCATTACCGCGCGCAAAGCCTTCAAGAGAACAGAAACGCTCATCGAGCACGCAGCATGATCACGCGCCCGCGCGTCGGCGAGATGCGTAGCGTCAAACACGTTTCTTCACAACAGCCGCAACCCGCCGTCGCACTCGATCACTGCGCCGGTCATGAAAGTGTTCTCCATCAAAAATTGGAGCGCGTGCGCGACATCCGTTGCTTGCCCCACACGTTGCGCCGGCAAGGTTTCAGCCTGTTGCTGGAACAGGTCGGCCTTCACGCTAGCGGGGAACCTGTCCCACCACGGCGTATCGACCACGCCGGGCGAGACGGCGTTGACGCGAAGCGGCGCCAGTTCGCGCGCGAGCGTGCCGATCATGCTTTCGAGCGCGCCATTGATCGCGCCCAAACCGGCTGTACCGGGATTGGCGATGCGCGCGGATATCGCGGTGAGGAACGTCAAGCTGCCGTCGCGGCGCAGGCGAGGCAGCGCGGCTTGCGCCGCTTCGAGTTGCGGCCAGAACTTGGCTTCGAAGCCGCGACGCAGCGCCGAAAGATCGAGTTCGGCGAATTTGCCGCCGCCTTCGCCGCCGGAGAGCGTCAACACCAGGTGGTCGATGCCGCCCAGTCGGCCGAAGAAGCGCTCGAGCGCAGTGCGGTCGGAGCAGTCGAGCGCTTCACCCGCGACGTGCCCGGTGAGGCCGGCAAGCGCCCGGTCCAGTTTTCCCTGGTCGCGGCCAACCGCCACGACGTTCGCGCCGGCTGACGCCAGTCGCGCCACCGTCGCCAGCCCGATACCTGACGAACCACCCAGCACCACGACTTTCTGATTTTGCCAATCCATGTCATTGCTCCTGTGAATGAACGGAAGAGAGCGCCCGCCAACGTGCTGTCGATCACGCTTCGCACCCCCTTGGCGGTAGAATGCGCGTTCGGTTCATATCACTCAAATCGTTTGATGCCATGAGCAACATCATTGAGAATGATTTCCGGCGTTTCGACCTGAACCTGCTTTTAACCTTCCGCGCGCTATTCGAGGAGCGCAGTGTCACGCGCGCCGCACAGCGGCTCTTTCTCGGCCAGCCAGCCGTGAGCGGGGCGCTCAAGCGGTTGCGCGAAACTTTCAGCGACGAACTCTTCGTGCGTACTCCGCATGGCATGATGCCGACACCACGTGCACTCGAACTGGCGCGACAGATCGAACCGTTCCTCCAGTCGCTGCATCAGGCGCTCACGCAGCCGTCCGTGTTCGATCCGGCGAGCGCGCAGAGGGTGTTTCGCATTGGTCTGAGCGACTCTCTGGAAGTAGTGTTGACGCCGGAAATCATGGGACGTCTGGCCGCCCAAGCGCCTGGCGTGAAGCTGATCTCGCTTCCCACCGACTCGACGCGCGCGGCGGCGATGCTCGACGAAGGCGCAATCGAGCTTGCGGTCGGCGTATTCGGCGAAAGCGTGGCATGGCAGCGACGCACGCCGCTTTTTCAATGGCGTTTCGTGAGCGTCTACAATCCGCGCCTCATCAAGACGCGCCGCAAGCGTCTGTCGATGGAGGAGTTCCTGCGCAACCGGCACATACTGACCTCGTTCAGCGGGGGGCTACACGGCTTTATCGACGAGCGGCTGGAAATGCAGGGCCTCAAGCGCGACGTCGTCTTCTCCAGTGCGAATTTCGCCACCAGTCCGTTTATCGTGCAGCGCACGCCGGCCATTGCAACGATTCCCGACTTCATCGGCCGTATGTGGCGCGACACGCTGGATCTGGCATTGAGTCCTCTGCCGTTCGACGTGCCGGGCTATGAAGTTTCCCTGATGTGGGCTGCCGTCCGCGACCAGGATGGGGGGCTCGCATGGTTGATGGCCGAATTCGTGGACGCGTTCGGCGTGGCCGTAGGCGGGCGCGCAAATCAATGACCGGATTGGGTCTGTCACCCGGATGGGCGAACAGCTTGCGTTCGACCATCACCGGGATGCGGCCATATCCGTCCCGGAAAGTCTTCAGGATCCGGACGTCACTTACGGCACCGCGTCGTCGCCCTGTTTCTTGTGCTGCGACGCCATCCGCTCCTGCTGAGCGGGGGGCACCGGATCATAGTGGCTGAGCTGGATGCTGTAGTTACCGTGCCCGCCAGCAATGGCGTTCAGACGCGACTGATAGTCGTTGAGTTCGGATAGTGGCACCTGCCCGGCAACGACCATGGCGTTGCCGGCGGCCACGCGTGTGCCGTGAACCTGCCCGCGCTTGGCGGACAGGTCGCCGATGATGTCACCCATCGCGACTTCCGGCGTCATCACCTCGATGTTCACAATGGGCTCGAGCAGAATGGGCCGGGCTTTCAGCACCGCGTCGATGAAGGCCTTGCGCCCGGCAGATACGAATGCCACTTCTTTGGAGTCGACTGAATGGCTCTTGCCGTCGAAGACGGTGACTCGCACGTCCTGCATCGGGAAGCCGGCAAGCGGCCCGCTGTCGATGACCTGGAGGATGCCCTTTTCCACCGCGGGCATGAATTGACCGGGAATGGCGCCGCCCTTCACGGCGTCGACGAACTCGAAACCCGTGCCTCGCGGCAGCGGCTCCACGCGCAGCATCACTTCGCCGAATTGCCCGGCGCCCCCGGTTTGCTTCTTGTGGCGATGATGGCCTTCGGCCGTGGCGCCGATGGTTTCCCGATACGCGATCTTCGGCGGCCGCGTCACGACCTCGAGCTTGTACTGCTCGGATAGTCGTTCCAGCATGAGGCGCAGGTGCAACTCGCCCAGACCCCGTACCACCGTCTCGTTGGTGCCGACCGGGTGTTCGATACGCAGGCACGGGTCTTCCGCACTCAACTTTTGCAGCGTCTCCCAAAGGCGCTGCTCGTTGCCCCGGCGCGCAGGCTCGATCGCCAATCCATAGATGGGCGTGGGAAAGTCGAGCGGCGTGAGGTGGATGTTGCCGTCCTCGGGGGCGTCGTGCAGCACGGCATCGAAGCCGATCTCGTCGACTTTGGCGGTGGCGCAGATATCGCCTGGCCCGGCTTGCGGGACATCCACGTGCTCCTTGCCCTTCAACATCATCAGATGGGCGATCCTGAATGGCTGGCGCCCGTCACCGATATAGAGTTGGCTATCGCGCCTGATCGTGCCCTGATGGATGCGAAACACGGCCATCTTGCCGATGTAAGGGTCCATGACGATCTTGAAGACGTGGGCCAATACATGCTTGTCGGGAAGCGGTTCGGCGCGCACGACTTCCTGGCGGCCGCCGGCATCGCGGTAGAAGAGCGGCGGGTTGCCTTCCATGGGATTGGGCAGGAGCCGGACGAACACGTCGAGCAATTCCGCGATGCCGGCGCCGTTGGCCGCCGACGTGAAGCAGATCGGCACCAGATGACCTTCGCGGAGCGCTCGCTCGAAGGGCTCGTGCAACTGCTCCGGGCTGATGGCCTGGCCTTGCTCCAGGTAACGCTCCATCAGGGCAGCATCGATTTCGACTACCTGATCGACCAGCGCATTGTGCGCGGCCGCAACAGACCCGAAATCGGCGTCGCCGGCAGGCTTGAAAAAGCAATCCACCACCTGGCGGCCGCTCTGAGCCGGCAGATTGATGGGCAGGCATTTCATGCCGAAGGTCTCCTGAATTTGCGTCAGAAGTCCCGGAAGGTCGACCTTTTCGCCATCGATACCGTTCACGATGATCATTCTGCAGAGCTTGCGTTCTTCCGCCCACGCCATCATGCGCCGGGTAGTCATTTCGATGCCGGTCTGCGCATTGATGACGATGGCAGCCGTCTCCACAGCGGGCAACGCGCTGATCGCCAACCCGGAAAAGTCCGGATAACCGGGCGTATCCAGCAGATAGATGCGCGTATCCTGGTAGTGCAGGTGGGCGACGGCGGAGTTCAGCGAGTGATGATATTTGCGCTCTAGCGGGTCGAAATCACAGACCGTGGTACCGCGCTCAACGCTGCCGGGCGCGTGTAACGCGCCGCCCCGGTGCAGCAGTGCTTCGACGAGAGAAGTCTTACCGCACCCGGCATGTCCGACCAGGCCGACAGTACGTATGGAATCGGGGCTGAAACGCATGGTTGCCCTCCTCCAGCAGTGGATCTGTGGCCATTATTGGCGAAAACGGATTCGTATGCCAGACGGGGTGATCATTCCATTCGTTGTCGCGCCCAGTCACGGCGCTGGCGTCCGCATGTCTTTCACACGCGAGCGAAAGCGAACTATTCTTAAAGAGTCTTGCGAAGTAATCTCCTTTTCCTTCCAGCGGAGGTGCGTCATGTCAATGTCAGCCACGCTCCAGGACTGCCTGCGCAGCAAGGGCTTGCAGTACGAAATCGTGCATCACCCGTACAGCCATTCCAGCGTCGAAACCGCGGCGGCGGCGCATATTCCCGGCGATCGTCTCGCCAAGACAGTGCTTTTTGAAGACGAGCACGGCTATGTGGCGGCCGTGCTGCCATCGACCTACGCCGTACGACTGTCCGAGCTCTGGGCAAAGACCGGACGCCATCTCCTTCTAGCCAAAGAGACCGATCTGCGGGAGTTGTTCAAGGATTGTGACGCGGGAGCGCTTCCGCCGGTATGTACGGCCTATGGCATGCAAACCTATCTTGACGAAAGCCTCGCCCTGCAGCCGGACATTTATTTCGAGGCCGGCGATCATGAAGGGCTGATTCACATGGGCACGGATCAATTCCTGGATCTGATGGACCGGGCCGAGCGGACACGCTTCGCACGTCGCATGCAGGGTTTGCCAATGTGACCGGGGCACGCTTGGTGCGGCCTGGTTTGCGCAGCGCGGCATAAAGCGCGCTGCGTCACCCAACCTTTGCTCGAGGCAGATCATGCAACGCAGCGATACGGTGCTGAAGCACGTGATGGCAGCCTTCGAACGCGAATCACACCTTAAGCTCCACAATCATCCCATCCATATAAGTTTCGACGGCGACGCCTTGATCGTGGCGGGCGAGGTGCCGGATGTCGCTTCCAAGAAGCGCCTTCTTCAGTTGACCCAGCGGCACAGCGAAGGCAAGCGCCTGGTCGACCAGTTACGTGTCACCGCCAACCCGCCGGTCGCTGATGGCGAGTTGCGCACACGTATCTGCGAACGGCTGGCGCAGGCGGTGGATTTCCGCAACTGCGTAATCTGTGCTCACTTCAAGGGCCAGTTCGAAGTGCTGCGCGGCACCATGGACGAGGCGGGCAACGACGGCAGTGGCGTCATCGAGGTGACGGTCGAGGACGGTGTGGTGACCTTGACGGGGCAAGTGATCAGCCTGTCTCACAGGCGCCTGGCGAGTGTGACTGCCTGGTGGGTCGGCGGCTGCCGCGACGTGGTGAACCTGCTGGAGTTGGTGCCCGCCGAAGCGGACGGCGACGATGAAATTTCCGATGTCCTGCACCTGGTGCTCGAAACCGATCTGCGGGTGCGCGCTGAGCAGATCACCATCACCGTGGAAAACCAGAGGATCACGCTAGCAGGGTGGGTCCCGACCGAAGCCGAAAGACGGCAGGCGGAACAGGACGCGTGGTGTCTGGATGCTATCGGGGGCGTCGTCAATCGTATCCAGGTGCGCGCCTGATCTGACTGCGGGCCCGCGGGAAATGAGTGCGCGCAAGATGCTGTCGGGCGTGGCGATGGCCGTGTTGTTCGTCGGATGCCGCGCTTCGAACGCTAGTCCGTGTTCTCCGGCGTTGTCCGACGTCGATGTCAAAGACGGCCTCAAGATAGAGGCCGATTGTGGTTTCCCCGTCCGGGCCCTCGACCGCATGACCGCCGAGTTGAGCCGCGCGGTGAAGGCCGCCGGGCTCTCCAGTGCCCAGACAGTCTGGCTCGCCAGGGCGACCAACGTGATACTGAGTGGCGTATATGCGCAATCGGGCCGCAATGAGCGCAAGACTGACACCGCAGTCACCAACATCGAACCGCTAATCGAGCACCTGGCCGAGCAAATCAGGGCGCAGCCCGACGCAGACCTGGTAGCTGAAGCTCAAAAATGGGCTGCACGTTACAAGGATCTGCTGCGTCGAGCGTCGATCGCACGGAGTTCCGATCCTCTTGAAGTACAAATAGGCGAAGCGCTCGAGCGCGTCGATCTGCAGGGCGCATCAAAACGGCTTACCACGCTGCTCGCCAAAAAAAAGGAGAGCCCGCAGGTGTTCGCGGCGCGTTGTTATGAGGCTGGCGAAATCGAGTTGCTGCGCTTCTCGCCGCAGAACGCATTGCCGTCTCTGGAAAAGGCCTACGCATTGCAACCCGAAGACACCGACAATGCGACGGCGTTTGCCGACACTTTGCAAGAGCAACGTGAGTTTGAACGTGCGGAACCGATTTACCACACGCTGCTGTCGCGTTATCAGGTGCTTGCGCAGGAGAAGCCCGTCGCCTACCAACCCCGGATTGCGCGTACGCTGGAGAAGCTTGGCAACCTCTACGTCGGGATGCAACGGCCAAAGGAGGCGGAACTCGCCTATCTGCGGGCGCTGGAGATCTATTGGGTATTGGCGCGGCAGGCCCCCACGGCCTACGGACCCGCTGTGGCAGAAACTTTTGACAACCTTGGCGTCCTATATCGCGATACACAGCGCCTGCAGGAGGCCGCGGATGCCTACCGCGAAGCGCTGAACATCGATCGTGCATTGGCTTATCGCGACCCCGCGACCTACAAGCCGGATATTGCGACGACGCTTAACGACCTCGGCATTCTGTACGACGCCGCACAACGAACGAGCGATGCTGAGCAGGCGTATCGCGAGGCGCTGAACATCCAGCAGGCGCTTGTGCGCGGCAACCCCGCGGCCTATCGCCCCGCACTCGCGCGCACACTCAACAACCTCGGGAACCTCTATAGCGCGACGCAGCAACACAAGGAAGCAGAGCATGCATACAAGGAAGCGCTAACGATCCGGCAGCAGCTTGCCCGGGAGAGTCCAGCACTCTATCGGCCCGACGTGGCGCGCACGCTCACTAACATTGGCGCGCTCTATCGTGCCACGCAGCGGCCGAAGGCGGCAGAGCGGGCGTATCAGGATGCGTTGCAAATCTATCGTGCGCTCGCGCGAGAAAACCCTACAGCCTACCAGCCGGACGAAGCGCGGACGCTGAACAATCTAGGCGTCCTCTTCAGTCACACCGGGCGCCCACGCGAGGCGGAAGATGCCTACCGTAGCGCGTTGGACCTTTATCGGAGTCTGTCGCGAGATAATCCCGTGGCCTACCGTCAGGATGAAGCACGGACACTCGGCAACCTGGGCGCACTCTTCAGCCAGATGCAACGACCGCGCGAGGCTGAGCAGGCGAGGCGTGAAGCCGCCCGCCTTCTCGACACAACGGAAGCGCAGTAGATCGCACGGCAAACTGCCTTTGCGCCAGGCAATCATGCAATCGGCCAGCTCGGCTATCGTCCGGCAGGAAGCGATTGCAGCAGGCGGGCCGAACGCAAGTGAAATTCTTCGAACTGCATCGCTGTCCTCTCAGTGCACGACGCCAAAGAACGCGATCGCACCCTCGGCGGGTGTCAGGCCCGCCCTGAAGTAACCTCCAGCCGTTCGACGCTCGCTTCGTCGAGCGTGAAAGGCGGCCGGACCAATCCCACCTTGAACGCATGGTCGTACCAGTCGCTAATCCATGCGCGCAGGTCGATCACGTATTGCGGCAGCGCATCCGAAGGGTCGTCATGCATATGCGCCTCCTGGGCTCGCATATCGGTCATGCGGCCTTGCGGCCAACCCCCATCTCGAGACGGCGTCGGTTCGGCGGGAAAACACGCCACATGCCGTCCGCGTGGCGAAAGAAGAAGACAGAGAACGACCCTGTAGGCCGCTCGACCTGAATGCAGACACGCCTCGTGCCGCCTGTGCGCGAGCGGTCGAGCAGTCGCACGCGTGCCGGAGGGTCGCGCGTCGAGCCCACCAGTTTTTCGATCTGAGTATGCAGTGATGTGTTAGCCGCCACCGTATGTTCCCCTGATGCCCGATGAACCCATGCTAGCGGCACGCGTACACGCGTACACGCGTACACCCCACCGCGTAGCGCGACGCGCAAGTAATCCGGCGCCGCTATAGGTCAACCGCATCCCTCAGAAAGCGTAGGACGGATTTCGGGTGACTTCGGCGATTTCGTACCACGCAACGAATCGCGCCCGCGAGTGTTTGCTGCGAGTTTGAAGCCGTTTATGCCGACTGCGAGGCAACACGCGGCCATCAACAGCCGTTTGGCCAGCGATGCGGTCGGACATTCGAAGGTCCGGTTCGCCCAGTTAAGAGACGCTCTGTCCAGGATCCTGTCCTTCGCATCGCGAAGCCACATCCGCCGGTCAAGCTGCAATTTTCCGAATCGGCATAACCACAATCAGCCTCATTCGAAGAAACGAACTCGCCGAGGCGAGCGAGAAGTGGCGTCTCCAAACCAGTTCGGCGCTCCAATCACACGCCATCCACCACTGCGAAAATGCCATCACTGCTCGAGAGTCGCATGGGCAGGATTTCTTGGTATTCGGAAGAGTTGTACCATGCAATCGCGTCCTGGCGCGTAGGGAACTCGATGATGACGAGCCGCTTGTACGGCAATTCGCCCTCCATCACTTCGAGGTTGCCGCCACGCGCGAGGAACTTGCCGCCATATGCCTCGATCGTCGCTGGCGCCTTTGCGCGATATTGATTGAAAACAGCTTCGTTTTCTATCGATTCCTGTACGACGACAAATGCTGCCATGTGTTGGCTCCTTAAAGTGAAGAGCGATGCTGCAGTAGAACGGTGCCCGATCCGAGTGTCCGTTGCTCGGAGCGACGCCGACGTGGTTGCCTCTGCGCCAGACGGAATTTTGCAGACGCGTTAGCTATCGCGGCGAACGGTCCACAATGCGCCCGCCATGATGAGGACCCCAACGGTCTGTAGTGCGGCTAGTTGGTGTCCGTATACAACCCGGTCCACGACAATGGCTGTCAGCGGATAGACGAATTGCAACAGCGCCACACGACTGGTGCGCAGCTGGCTCATCCCGGCATAGAGAACGACGTACGCGACGCCACTATGGATGCTTCCTAGCCCGGCTAACCAAAGCCATGCAGTCGTAGTTTGCGGCAATCCATGCCAGAGCGGCCACCAAGCTGTAAGCGGCACGCCGACAGCACTCTGCCACCAGGACAACGCAAACGAACTAACTCGTTTCGCCTTGCGCGCGATTAACGGTAAGCCAGCATAGGCGACGGCACCCACGAGGCATAGGGCGACGCCGGTCTGATAAGACGATGTCGCGATCAAGCTCGTCTTGCTTCCAATCAGTCCGGTGGCGAGTACAAGTCCGGCCAGCGCTACAACGCAAGCAATGACCTGCGCTTTGGATACGCGCTCACCCAGCCACCAGGCACCCAGACCGATGACGAAAAAGGGCTGGATGTGAAACAAAACTGTCGCTATTGCAATAGACACCCGTGGAATGGCGGCAAAGAACAAAACCCAATTGAGCACGATTAGCCCGCCCGCGACCATCAACGCAGTGCCTTGCCGTTCCGAGGGGCTTGATGGGGCTAGCACGGCAGATACAGGCGGGCAAGGAGTTGCGCTTTTCATGTCCTGAATTGTGGAATGGGTTGACCGTCACGAAAAGCGAATTTATCGTTTCGTTATTATTCGATTTTCAAATGATTGACCACCATGTCCCAATCTCCCGATCTACAGCTTGACTGGCTGCGCGCGTTTGTCGCCGTCGCCGACACGGGGTCGCTCACGGCCGCGGCGAAGCAGGTCTATCGCTCGCAGTCCGCTGTGAGCATGCAGTTGAAGAAGCTCGAGGATGCGGTGGGGCAATCGCTGATGTTGCGCGGGCCACGTCATATGCTTTTAACTACAGCCGGCACTGAGCTTTTGAGCTATGCGCGGAGAATGCTGGATATACACGCCGAGGCCATCACTGCGCTTCGGGGGCCAGAGGTCACAGGCCGCATTAGTTTGGGCGTGCCGGAGGACTATGCGACGGCTTATCTCACACCAGTCCTTCGCACCTTCTCGAGCCGCTACTCAGCGGTGGAAATCACTTTGGTCTGCGAGCAGTCAACCGCACTCATTCCCAAAGTAGAACGGGGCGAACTGGACCTGGCGGTCGTCACGCGGGATCGCGCTGACAGAGGGACGTTGCTGTTTCGAGAAAAGCTTGTCTGGGTCGGAAAAGAACAATATGAGGCCTGGCGTCGTAATCCATTGCCCATCGCCGTCCACGAATCAGGAAGTCGACCGCGCGATGCCGTGCTCAAAG
Organism: Paraburkholderia sp. RL18-085-BIA-A; assembly: GCF_046027075.1. Lineage (NCBI taxonomy): Bacteria > Pseudomonadati > Pseudomonadota > Betaproteobacteria > Burkholderiales > Burkholderiaceae > Paraburkholderia > Paraburkholderia sp. RL18-085-BIA-A. The sequence continues at coordinate 69,983 of NZ_JARESU010000036.1, forward strand.
CTATTTCATCCCAGCGGCGTCAGTATCGGATCGTCTATCACAGCCCAAACGTCGCTGGACAACTGGCCGCCGCAGAGAGCGGCATGGCGCTGGCGGTGCTAACGCAATGCAGTCTCCCTGCCGGACTGAAAGTGCTCGACAGCCGCCACGGACTCCCGGATTTGCCTGAAATGGAGGTGGTCGTCATCCGTTCAAAGCAGGCCAAACAATCGGCTGCGGCAGCAGCGATGTTTGACCAACTCATCCGAACTTTGCGCCGCGCGGAGTAAGAACCCACTACGAGTCGCTGCTGGGCTTCGCGCGAAGACAACGGCGCCGCGTTGCACGACCGCTTTCGAACGCGAAACGGACGTACGAGCGCGTTGCGCGAGCGACCGATACGGGTCGCCGAACGAAACCGCTCGTGCGGTAGGGGGCTCCGGCCAGCTAGAGCCGCTCGCAAACAACGTGCGACTGGCCGTTTTCAAACTAACCAGAGCCAACCGCCGGCCGGTCTTGCGACATTACGGCCGTGCACGCGTCTTGACGTTCGGACGCCTCAATTCAGGAGGGCGCGTCCCGCGGCCGAATGACCAGTTGGTCACGCAGATCGCCTACAAACAGTTCAATATCAGCTTGTACGCTAGACGCATTGTGCGGCTCGCTACCCGCAAGCATTGCTGTTCGAGCATGCGCGCCACATCTAATGCGGAGCGGAACGAATCGGCGGATGAATTCCGACGACGAATATCACATTTCAGTCAGGCATTACACCCCATCCCATCGGCCGCTCACGCGAGGTCAGCCGGGCATTGGTCGTCGCAATGATCGTCGTGCGAATGGTACAGGTGGCCGTCGACGAGATAGTGAACGTGATCCCCATGCATCACCGCTTGATGGTCGCACCCGGGTCCGTGAACGTGGCCCGAATCGCGGCTGCGCAGCCAACCCTGATCGCAGTGAACCGCACTTATCGGGAACAGGAAATGACTCCAATCTTGGCGGGCGCGGCCTCGTAGGACGCGTTCGCCGAACCATCCTGTCTTTTCTGCTCGTGTTGACCGAGCCGAACGCAGTGTAAGACGCTAACTGCCGCCGGCCAGTGGCGCTCACAAAAAGTCATTGGATCGCCGTCCGTACTGGCTGCGATGGCTTGGCGAGGAGATGTCACGGTTCACGAAAGGTAGCAGGCAGCTTTTGACATGTAGCGATAGGGGAGCCGGCGGCTACAAGTGACGTTATGACATAGCACGCACATAGAACCCAATGATTTTCCCTGTTAGCCGGGCAAGCACTTGATGACCGAAATACAGGTAACGGACCCATTCTTACGGCAGGCAGATGCTCGCAGCACATTGCACGGGCATCGGCTGACGCCGCAGCGCCGGCAGGTCCTCGCATAGTTGCAGAGCGGGGCGGCCCGGCCCGGCGTATCAGTTGCTGGAAGACATGCGGGCGGTCCGCACCAATGCCGCACCATTCGATATTTATTGGTCCTTGCATTTCCTGATGGAGCAACGCCTTGGGAGGCGCGTTGTCACGTCCAGTACCTTTATGACGTGCGGCGATGTCGACGGACAGCACGAGGTTTCATTGTGTGCAAGCGCTGCGTGTCGGTTTCGGTAGTCCACGACGAGGCGCTGTGAAGGACGCTCGAGGGCGCGGCGCGCACCGCTTACTTCGTCGTCGACGGCCAGGAAACGGAAATTAAGAGGTTGTCCGAATCCTGCCTGGGCGGTGGGTGACCTTTCGTACACGCCTCGTAATGCAGTCGCGAGCGAGAAAAAAACGCCATGCGTGCATTGTTTTGATATGTTATGTTATAACATTGCGGTTCGCAGTGCATTTAACAGATTGCGCGCAAAGGTTACTGATCCCGATAGCGGTGACGTTAGAAGCACCGCCGTAGTGCGGTATTGGTTGGAACAAGGACAACTGGGCGCGAAGACGCAGGGGATACCGCGTCGTGCGATGCGACCCATTTAACAACGACAGTGAAATCGATGGAACATCGCACACTTTTCTCTCACGCCGCGTTGCTGCTTTTCGCGCAGGCGCTAGCGGGCCATGTTTATGCCGCGCCGAGCGACGGCTCGGTAGGCGGCCTCGTCACGGATAGTCTGGGCAAGCCCGTAGCGGACGCCAATGTGGTCCTTCAAACCGCAACTGGGGCGTCGGCAGGAACAACAAAAACCGATGCAGGCGGGCATTTCTCAGTGCAGGATGTCGCGCCGGGGACTTATGCAATCGTTGTCACCGCAACGGGATTTACTAGCGGGAGCAGCATCGCCACCACCAACCCTGGAACGGAAAGTTCCGTTACCGTCGCGCTCACAAAAAGCGACGCGATTGACGTGCGGGTGAGTGCCCAGCGTCTCGACCAGGCCCGCAACGGACTGTCGCCGGAAACCGGCAGCAGCGTGTACCGCATTACCAACGCAGACATCCGCAACATGCCGCAAGGCGAAGCGACGCCGCTCAACCAGGTCCTGCTGCAAGCGCCCGGCGTCGCGCAGGATTCATATGGCATGGTCCACGTGCGGGGCGAACACGCGAACCTGCAATACCGGATCAACGGCATCATGATTCCGGAACCGATCTCCGGCTTTGGCCAGTCGTTCGACACCCGCATCATCGACCAGGTGGACCTGCTCACCGGCGCGCTGCCCGCGCAATACGGGTTGCGCACTGCCGGCATCGTCGACCTCACGACCAAGTCGGGCGAAGCGGGCAACGGCGGCTCGCTAGGCGTGTACGGCGGCAGCCACGGCACCGCGCAGACAAGCGGCGACGTGTACGGCACCCAGGGCGCGCTGACTTACTACTTCAGCGGTTCGGCCGGCGTGAACGATCTTGGCATCGAAGCGCCGACCTCGGACGGCTCGCCGCTGCACGACCACACCCGGCAAGGCAATGCATTCGGCTACATGTCGTACCTGATCAACCCGCTTACCCGGGTCAGCGTCACCTTTGGCACCGCGAGCAACCAGTTCGAAATTCCGAATACACCAGGGCAACCGACCCAATTCGTGCTCAACGGCCGGACTAGTTTCGATTCCGCGGCGCTCAACGAAACCCAGAGTGAACTCAACAACTTCGCAACCGTCGCGTTGCAGGGGACGAACGGCGACAAGCTCGACTATCAGATCGCGTACTTCACGCGCTATACGCGCACGCAGTTCAACCCCGATCCGATAGGCGATCTGCTCTTTAACGGCGTCGCTTCGCAAGACTTCCGTAGCAATTGGGCCAATGGACTGCAGGGCGATACCACCTACCGGCTGAACAGTTCGCATACGCTGCGCGCCGGCGTGTATTTCGAACAGGATCGCGCGGTCGCCAACGACAGCGTCTCAGTGTTCCCCACTGTCGATGGCGCACAGTCCTCCGACCAGCCCTTCACGATCAACAGCGCGAGCACGACGATCGGCCGGCTCTTTGGCGTCTATGTGCAGGACGAGTGGAAGGTGAACGACAAGCTCATCATCAATTACGGGCTGCGCTACGACAAAATGAACGAAGTCGTCGACGCCAGCCAGTTGAGCCCGCGCGTCGGCGTGGTGTACAAGGCAACGCCGAGCACCACACTGCATGCAGGTTACGCGCGGTATTTCACACCGCCCCCTCTCGAACTGATCGCGCCGACCACGGTGGCGCAGTTCAACAACACGACAAACCAGGCTGCGAGTCCGCAAAATTCGCCGGTGCAACCCGAGCGAAGCCATTACTTCGATCTCGGCGTAACCCAGCGCGTCAGCTCCGCCGTCACGGTGGGCGTGGATGCTTACTACAAGAAGTCGACCGATCTGCTCGACGAAGGGCAGTTCGGCACGGCACTGATCAACACGCCGTTCAACTACCAGACCGGCCACGATTACGGCGTCGAATTTACCGCCGACTATAAGGACGAGCATTTTTCCGCGTACGGGAACCTGGCGCTCAGCCGTGCAACTGGCGAAAACATCGTCTCGGGCCAGTTCAATTTCTCACCCGATGAACTTGCGTACATCGCCAGCCATCCCGTCAATCTCGACCACGACCAGTTGATCACCGGTTCGGCGGGCATCGCCTATACCTTTGCGCGCACGACCTACAGTGCGGATACCACCTTCGGCAGCGGTCTGCGCAGTGGCTTTGCGAACACGGACCATGTGCCGTTCTATGTGAATATCAACCTCGCGGTCATCCATCACTTCCAGACGCCCTTTATCGGCAACTTCGATGGACGCCTGGTCGTGGTCAATCTGCTCAATCGTGCCTACGAATTGCGTGACGGTTCCGGAATTGGCGTTGGCGCCCCGCAGTTCGCACCGACGCGCGCTTTCTACGCAGGCATCACGAAATACTTTTAAACCGCCCGCGCGGCGTCCCGCCGCGTGAGCAGGAAGCCACGACACCATGAACGATTTTTCCGAACTGTTTCTCGCTGTGCGCCTGGGCGGATGGGTCATCTACCCGTTGACCGTCCTCGCGGTGGCCGGCCTTGCGATCATCCTCGACAAGGCTTATTCGCTGCACCGGTTCGCGCGAATTCCAGCCCGCATTGACCAACTGATCGAGGCCCCCGTCGTCGATTTCGCGCAGACACGCGCACAGATCGCGGCGCTGCCCGAGCGCCATGCGCTGCGCAGCTTCGCCGCGCCGATTCTCGACGGAGGGAAGGCGCCGATCTGGTGGATCGAGTCACGTGCCGAGACCGCCGCGCAGCATATCGAGCGCGCGCTGAACCGCGGGCTGTGGCTGCTCGAAACCGTCGTGACGGCCGCGCCTCTGCTGGGACTGCTCGGCACGATCATCGGCATGATGCACTCGTTCCGGCTGATCGGCGGACAGGGCGTCGTGAACCCGACCGGTGTGACGGGCGGTGTCGCGCAAGCACTGGTCGCGACCGCGATCGGCCTGGTGATCGCTCTTGTCGCGCTCTTCGCGTTCAATTATTTTTCCCGGCGGGTGGGTGAACTGCTCGATCACTTCGAGCGGGTCGGCACACGGCTGATCGGGCAGCTCCGACTTGACCAGGAAGATCCGGAAGAAGCGGCGCAACGCCGGCTCGACCGGGAGCGCGCGGAAGGCCCGGCGCAGTTGCGGCTCGCCCGTGAGCATGCGCAAGGACCGCGCACGTGAAATTGAAACGCTCAAGACAGGCTCGGCGCGGGAAGATCGAAATCATCCCAATGATCGACGTGATGTTCTTTTTGCTGGCGACGTTCATGCTCGCATCGCTTTCGATGCAGCGGCTTGATTCGATCAAGATCGACTTGCCGGGCGGCCAGGCACAACGGCTCAATCTGGACACGCCGCTAACCCTCACCGTGACGCGCGCCAATGCTATCTTCGTCAACCGGCAACCAGTGCCGCTCGCGGCGCTAGCGGGCGAACTGCGGCCGTTGCTGAAACCCGACGGCAACCTGGTGGTTGCCGCCGACGACGCCGCGTCGCACGGCGTGGTTGTCAAGGCGATGCTCGAAGCACGGAAAGCCGGCGTGCAGCACTTCCTGATCGCCGTTCACCATGAGTAACATTGGCCGCCGCAGCAACACGTCCTTGCTGGATGAACCGACAACCCGTATCGTCATTGCGGTAGCCATCGCATTCGGGTTGTGGTGCGCAGCGCTCGTGCTCGTCGGCGGACTGCTCGTGACGCCTGAGATCACGCCGCCTTCGCCTCCGAATCTCGACGCGCAACTCGTTGAAATAGAGCCTCCGCCGCCGGCCACGAGCACGCCCGCGCAGGCCGCGCCGGCTCATCCGGCACCGCCGGCGAACATTAAGCATGCAACGCCGGTGCCGGTGCATCGTGCAACTCCCGTACACCTGGAACCGTCCCAGCGAGCTGCGTCGCATATGGCGCCGCCAGATTCACCCTCGGCCCCTGCCGCGCCCCCCGCGCCTCCGGCGCCGCCGGCATCGGCCATGCCAGCGGAGAGCGTCGCCAATCGTTCACTGGCCGCGACCGACCTCGCCGCCAGCGGCAGCGGCCATACTGGCGCGCGCGTAATCACGCAGCCACTGCCGGAAATCCCGGACGACTTGCGCGAAGCCGCCTATCACGCCCTTGCGCTTGCGCGTTTCACGATTCACCCGGACGGCTCCGTCGACGTCGAACTCCTGCAGCCGACGCAACAGCCGCGTCTGAACCAGTTGTTGCTCGCCTCACTGCACAACTGGCGCTTCTTCCCCGCGACCGAGAATGGCAAGCCGGTCGAGAGCCACCAGGACGTTCGCGTCCACCTCGTGGTCCAGTAGCGCACGTCTAACGTATGCACTGGCAGTGCGAGATGCGGGAACGTCCAGTGCCGCCAGGCTCGCTAACGGGCTTGACGCATGGTCTCCTGTCGGTCTGGAAGCGGCCGCTGGCAGATCTCGCCTGAGTGGTTCCAAGGGGTCGACCTGAGCCGGTTGCCGCCGGGCTCAGTGCGGCGCTGAAGAGTCGTTCGCCCCCGCCGTGGCCCGGACGTCTGAACGGCGCCGGCGCTGGAGCTGGTCGTCGACACCTGCGCCGGCAAGCGGCGGCCTTCGGGTCGTTGTCGCCGAGCGACCTTTGAAATACCTAGGGTTTGTACCTATTTCGACAACTCTCAATTGTTCTGCAAGAGCTTAATCACAAGCCGCCTCCGGCCTAGACTGAAAGCACTGAAACGCAAACGGGTGTTTGCGGAAAATCAAGCCCTGGAGGTAAGGATCATGAAACTTGTTCAATCGCTCGTTGTAGCCGCTGCTCTCGCTATTCCGGCTGTATCGTCTTTCGCTCAATCGAATGAGGCGGCCGCACCGGTCAATTCTCTGTCGGGAACCCATCAGCATCTGCGTTCGTTCCGTAACGATGTTTCTCGCGTGGGCCACAAAATCCAGGGTTCAATTCGTCCGGATGCAAACGATGGGATGAAGCCGATTTACTTCGGTTCGTAAATCACCGGGGTTGAATGCTACAGGCCACTGTTGACGTCCTTGCTTTAGACCGAGGGTATTCTGTAGTTGCAATGCATCGAAGCGCGCAGATCAATCTGCGCGTTTTCGCTTTTCCGAAAACCGTCCTACTGTGCCTGCATTTAGCTGCGAGCGATGTCCGCTTCCGGGTCGATTTCTATCGACCGCATCGGGCAGTGGTCGGCCAGGAAGGGACGTTCGTAACCGTGGTCTAGATCGTCGACAATGTTCAGAGCCGAGCGCAGCAAAAAAGCGGGAGTCTTATATTCTCTGCAAGACGAAACTAATAATTCGCCCAATCGCGTAGGGAATCCGAATGAGAACAATGGTATTGGCGGTCTTTTTCTGCCTGTCCACGACGATTTCGCAGGCTGCAGGAATAAAGTTCGTGCAAGTTCCGGCCGACGCCCACGGCCCCGCGTTGAGGGCGATCGTGTGGACGCCATGCGCAGCCGGCGCTCAGGAAATTCCGATTGGGCCATATGTTCTGATGGGGCGACGCGACTGTCCGACCGTCGGCGAGAAGCTGCCCCTAGTCGTGATCTCGCATGGCCATGGTGGGGCATTTCTTGGTCACCACGATCTTGCAGAAGTGCTGGCGGACTCAGGGTACGTTGTAGCGGCAATAAACCATCCCGGCGACACATTCTCCGATATGAGCCGCGCGGCCGACATTTCTGAGTTCGTCGAGCGCCCGACCGACATTAAACGTCTCATTGACTTCATGTTGAGCGGAGCGCCGGACGCGCCCAATATTGACCCGGACTTGATTGGCTTTTTTCGTTTTTCGCGGGGCGGATATACTGGTCTCGTACTGGCGGGCGGTAATCCAGATTTCCTGCACGCCAACGTCCCGTGTCCGGATTTGAATCTTCCAATCTGCAAGCAACTCCAGCGCAAAGAGATCCCTCAGCGGCCGTTGACTCACGATGCCCGGATCAAAGCTTATGTTATCGCGGACCCGCTCAACGAGTTTTCCGCGGCAGGGGATCTAAAAGCTGTGAAAGCACCCATTCAGCTTTGGGCATCTCAATATGGCGGTGACGGTGTGCTTCCCGAAACTACTCCCGCTCTGGCGAACACAATTTCGAAGCGACCCGAATATCA
>NZ_JARESU010000360.1:0-2183 GCF_046027075.1 Paraburkholderia sp. RL18-085-BIA-A
CAGGCGACGATCGGCCCCGGGCGACGGAGTCGGGACTAAAACTCGACCGGTGGAGAAGCGACTGCGAGTGCCAGGCCTGCATAAGCCGGTCTCGGTTTAGTGAGCGCCCAGCGGCGGCTGTTGAGCGTAACGAATGGCTTTGCCCGACCCCTTTGAGTCATTCAGAATCGGATCGTGAGCGACCGCTTCCTGCTAGGCTTGAGCCAGTCGCAGTCAATTATTGACCGGCATGGCACAATTGTTAATCGCCGTCGCTATGACAAACTGGGAGCGGAGCAGGAAATTCCGTTGGCAGTGAAGACGTGAAACCGCCCCGCCATAAGGCGAGGGCGAGGTGGCGATCATTCCGCCATGCGCCTCGACGATTGCTCGGCAAATCGATAGCCCAGACCGTGACCAGGTTTCCCGGTAGCGCCGTCGCATCTGGAAAAGCGCTCAAACAGATATTGTTCATTCTCGGCCGGGATTCCCGGCCCGTCATCGTAGACGGATACCTCTGCCCATGTACCACGGTTAATAGCGGCGACGATAATATGTGCCTCGGGTCCTGCGAATTTCGCTGCATTCTCGATCAGGTTAATCATCACACGTTCGACAAGAACGGCATCAGCGGACGCGGATATGTTCGTGCTCGTGACCCACGGCAGTATCTACTTCGAGAAACTCTTCGCTCTGACTTAATCGCGTGCGCGGCAGTCCCGCAGTCATCGTCTTGCCGCAACTTCGCCAAATGAATCAGTCACCGGCGTTCCGGTGGGCTAGTCGGAATGCGCGCGGCGTCATACCGGTATGTCGATGAAACACGTCGGTGAAATGCTGCTGAGTCTGAAACCCCGAGCGCGCGCCAACGTCAACTAGGGGAATGGTTTCCTCGCACAACATCGTCCTGGCAAATTTCACCCGTTCGAGTGTCACTTACAGATGGGGCGGGGTACCTGTCGCCGTTTTGAAAACGCGCGCAAAGTTTGATGCACTCATGTGCACCAGCACTGCGAGGTGCTCGACCAGAATGGTTTCGGCTATGTGCTCATGAACGAAGACTTGAATGCGAGTCAGCATTTGACGCGTAAGAGGCATGTCCGGCTCGGCCGCACCAGCACAGTGCCCGTAGCGGAGAGCGATGTGCACCGAGACGACATCGGCAAACGCGTCGGCGCAGGCAGCGTCGATGAGATCCGCATGATGCAAAGCAGCCAATGTGTCCGCGGCCTCGCGCACGAACGGATCCCAAAACCTGGACCATTTCGGGACCGCGTCAAACGCCACTTGCGAGACTTGGAGTTGACCCGCTTTCGTGGACACCCATCCATTGGGATCGCTGTCAGCGACCGTGGCCAACTGCGCCCCCACCGGAATAACTGCGACAAATGGTGCACTGATCACCATGGAATGACTCATTCCGGGAACGTCGCCGCTCGCAGTCTGCGCAACAGTGCTACCTGTCGGTATAACCAGGCGAAGTCCCTGCACCGAATTCAGCTCGCCATCGGTGAAAGCGATATTCATCGGTTGGCAGCGTAACCCGTGATCCGGGGTCGACCCTATTATTTGCTTCATGATAAGCAGAAGCCTCCTCCTTGACTCTTCGCACATCTAAGGTTACGTCGAATTCAAGGCTGCTTAAGGCGGATTCGTCATATGTGCAGAAGCGATCCCGACCTCGTTTGGAGTCGCTGCTGAGCTATATCCCTGGGCAACTCAGACGACGCTCGATCGTTGTTAGCCGGGTTTCAAACCTACACATCCTTTCCGAATGCATTCTGCAGGCTGACGCTTATGCCGGATATAACGCAGCGTAAGCGATGGGGCTGCATGCGCGGTCAGATATGTTGCCCGACAACATCGTCATCATCGGCGTCTCATAAGTAGTTGAAGTGACTGATAGTCGGTTTATCGGACTGGGATCGGACTTTCTCGCTGATGTCCACGTCCGGATCGGGAACGCACCTTACCGCGGTTATATGTTCGTATAACCAGGCAACGCTAACGCGGTATCGGCATATCCAACCGTACAGTAGATTCGCCCTTCGGCAAAACTTATTCTTCTCTCATCGAGATTCGAGGAGGAAGATGAAAATGCCAACGGGTGTTGCACGCAAAAGCTCATTTATAAGCGCTCTTTTTGCCATTCTGCTGTTTTCCACCAGTTCGTCCGTGAATGCGCAAAGCTGGGGTCATCGTCA
>NZ_JARESU010000361.1:0-2178 GCF_046027075.1 Paraburkholderia sp. RL18-085-BIA-A
CTGCTGCTCGGCCACACGAAGCTCGAAAGCACCGTCCGATACCTCGGCATCGAGGTCGATGACGCGCTGGAAATGGCTGAACAGACAGAGGTGTAGGGCTTCTTGCCGGTCAGCAAGTGGTCGCTGACCGGCCAACAAGGGACGTTCCCTCCCAAGCGCAGTGCGACATTTGAACGGCGCCTTCGCCTTCGCAACGGTCCTTCAAGCCCTTCTCGTGCTTGCCCGATGAGGAGCTGTCCGTTCGGGAAGTGCTCGTCACCCGCCGATCCGACCGTCGCGGTATGGCGTGCAATCACCAGTCTTGACGTTGTCTCCCCGTTTCGACTAATGTATGAATCGCTTCGTACAGTAGTCGAAACGGGCCGGCGTGCCCAGAGAGGGAGGAGATCACAGTTGACCAAAGCCCATGCTGTTCTCGTGGTAGCACTGCTCTCGACGGCTGCTGCCGTGCCGGCCATCGCCGCAGACACCACTTGCGTACCGCCCAATGCGTCGGTTCCGGCTGGTGCCAACACAACCGATCCGAAGGCGCCGTTCTTCATCGATACGGCGGGGCTGGATCTGAAGACGACTCCGCCCACTCGCGACCCGCACAATCCGAACTATCCGAAAGCGACAGAACTGCCGGATGGCCAGGTTCCGTCGATCAATAGCGAGGGCAACTTCATCATCGGTCCAACGCATCGGCCGTCGCCAGAGACGGTTGCTCAGGCCAATGTGCCGCACGGCACGGTCCATACCTTCATCATGACCTCGGCAGACAGCGTCATCTACCGGCCCGGCATGGTTCGTGACGATATGCCCGGATGCAAGAATTCGGCGGTGAATTCTTCTTCGACAGCTCCTGGCGACAAATCCGATCTTCTGGTGCCCGCGAGCCATCCTGGCAGTTGGAGTCGCGAGGTCGATGTCTATGTGCCGGCCGGTTACGTCGCGGGCACGGCAGCGCCATTCATCGTGTACGGTGATGGCGGCAGGCACAGCTTCTTCAAGGAGCAGATGCTGTTCAACGTGCTGGACAAGCTCATCCACGCGCACAAGCTGCCGCCGATGGTGGCCATCGGCATAGGCGCCGGCGGACAGGACGCGCAGGGCAGCGAACGGGGCCGCGAATATGACACCGTGTCCGGCACCTACGCCGAATGGGTGGAGCAGGAGGTGTTGCCCCGCGTCGAACAGAATGCGCATGTACGGTTGACGAAGGATCCGGATCGTCGTGCGACCATGGGCTTCAGCTCCAGTGCTGCCGCCGCCTTTACCATGGCCTGGTTCCGTCCCGATCTCTATCACCGCGTGCTTGGCTACTCGCCAACGATGGTGAACCAGCAATGGCCGCATGACACGGCACTTCCTGGTGGCGCCTGGCAGTACCATGATGTGTGGCCGGGGCCGATCAAGCCGAACCTCACCGTGTCGGGAAATACTGTGACGCCTGCAAGCGCGTCCAATGGCGCGCCGCTGATCCCGAATTCACCGCGCAAGCCGATCCGGTATTGGTTCGAGGCGGGTGATCGCGATCTTTTTTATCCGGTCAGTCCTCTTGCCGATGGCATGCATGACTGGACCGCGGCCAACGAGGACATGGCGCGCGTCCTCGCCGCCGAGGGATACCACTACCAGTTCGTGTTCTCCCGCAATGCCGGTCACGTCGACGATGCCACCGAAGCACAAACCATGGCCGAATCACTCGAATGGCTTTGGAAAGACTACCCAGCGCCGGTGCGCTGAAACGGCTGATGATCGGAACAGCATCGCCGTGCACAACTCCCTGACTTGGTTGGATGACCGCTTTACCGTAGAGACCTGCCGTTGCTGGGCATCTACGCCGAAGGACGTCTATGGGGTCGACTAGGGCCACCCGCATCAGATAGAAGTTGGCCGCACTGTGGCATTCGACGTCGTTGCATCACACGCTGTACCTGCTGTATGGACAACCAGATCGACCTCATCCGTATCTTCACCGCAGCGACGCAATCGGCCAGTTTCCGCGAGACGGCGACCCGTCTCGGCACGTCGCCGCAGGTCGTCACACGTGCAATCCAGCAACTCGAAGAACGGCTGGGCGAAACGCTCTTTCATCGCAGCACGGGCAGCGTGCGCATCACGACGTTCGGGAAGACCTTTGCCGTGCGCGCGTATGCGCTCCTGCAGTCGGTCGAGCGATATCAAGCTTGCCGT
>NZ_JARESU010000362.1:0-2172 GCF_046027075.1 Paraburkholderia sp. RL18-085-BIA-A
AATGGACCGGTTAAAGCAGCGATCCAATCAATCTGGTGGGCGGCGATGAGCAAGGGGAAGGGTCTGGAGGGGTTGTTCGATGGCCGGCATTTTGATCAGGAGATCATTGTTCTGTGTGCGCGCTGGTACCTTCGCTACAAGCTCAGCCTGCGCGATTTGGTCGAGATGATCCCCCAAGGGGACTTCCTGCGGGGCGTGGCCGAGCGGGGATTGTCGCTGGCACACACCACGATCATGCGTTGGGTAAAGCGCTTTACGGCGGATTTCGTCAAGCGCTGGAACCGGTTTGGCATACCCACCGGCCGGTGATGGCGTGTTGACGAGAGTGTGTCACGAACACAAGCGAGAGCTTGTGGTGCTGTACTGAAGATGGGAGCAGGCCTCCCGAAGCCGGCTTGCAGGAGCAGGCTTCAGTGTGTCACGAACGCAGGCGTGAGCCTGCGATGCTGTACCAGAGATGGGAGTTGGCCTCCCGAAATCGGCTTGCAGGAGCAGATATCAAACCGCCCAGTGCGGCGGCGTCCAAAAGACGTGGTCGTGAGCGACTGTGGAAAAGGCGTCGTTAAGACGTCAGGTACGTGTTGAGAAGATGAGCGCAAGCAAACCGTCCGATGACGCATCGTTAGCTCCAAAGAACTGTCAAAACCGGGGTCGTGAAGTAACTCCGGGACCAGTCGGGACGACACCTGTTTACGGGCCCGATGGCAGTCGGTGTATAGGTGGCATGAGCTCAACACAGGCTCTGGTATGGAACGTGAGAACCTTGTTCTGGATGTGAAGGGAAATGACGAATGGCAGACACCATGAGAAAGAATACCGATGCCAGAACGAGGGGCGGAGCTGCTCGTAGTAGTGTTGAAGCTTTTGTAATGAGAGTGGAGCGAAGGGGCAGCGTTATCCGGTTGACGAAGGTCACCAACCTGCATTGCGGGGATGAGTGACATGACATCAACAAAATCCTATTGCATTGCGAAGCGTGTGGTGTGGGAAGCATATCAGCTGGTGAAGGCCAACCGTGGCGCTGCCGGCGTGGACGATGAAACCATCGCCATGTTCGAGCAGAATCTATCGGGAAATCTGTACAAACTGTGGAACCGGATGTCATCGGGGTCGTACTTCCCGCCACCGGTGAAGCAGGTGGAAATTCCGAAGGCCCAGGGTGGCACGAGAAAGTTGGGAATTCCCACTGTGTCTGACAGAATCGCGCAGACCGTGGTCAAGCTCATGATTGAGCCGACACTCGATCCGGTGTTTCATCCGGATTCCTATGGATACCGGCCGGGTAAGTCGGCGAAACAGGCGATTGCCGTGACGCGCAAGCGTTGCTGGCAGTATGACTGGGTTGCTGAGTTTGACATCAGGCGGCGTTTGACCAGATCGATCACGCATTGTTGATGAAAGCAGTGCGAAGCCATGTCAGGGAAGACTGGATCCTGCTGTACATCGAGCGGTGGCTGACTGCGCCGTTCGAGACTGCAGACGGAACCCGGTTGCCACGGGCGCGGGGCGTTCCGCAAGGCGGAGTGGTCAGCCCAATCCTGATGAATCTGTTTATGCATTATACGTTCGACCGCTGGATGCAGCGCACCTATCCTCAATATCCCTTTGCCCGCTATGCCGACGATGCGGTGGTTCACTGCCGCAACCAGAAGCAGGCGGAATTCGTGATGCAATCTATCGCATCGAGGCTGGAGGAGTGTGGATTGACGATGCATCCTGAGAAATCAAAGATCGTGTATTGCAAAGACGGGAGTCGCACCGAAGTCTATCCGCATGTGCAGTTCACGTTTCTCGGCTTTACGTTTAGGCCGAGGAGGGCTCAGAGCAAGCAAGGCCGGCTATTTACCAGCTTCCTGCCGGGAGTGAGCAAGGATGCCTTGAAACGTATGCGGCAGACAGTGCGGGGGTGGAAGCTTCATCGACAAACGCCGAAAACGCTTGCCGATTTGGCGCAGCAATGCAACTCAACGACCCGGGGGTGGTGGAACTACTATGGCGCGTTCTATCAGACGGCAATGCACAAGCTCGTTCTATATCTGGATCGTCAGCTTGAGCAATGGGCGAGAAGAAAATACAAAACACTGTTGCGGCACAAGCAGCGCAGTGCGGAGTGGCTCAGCAAGATGAAGAATAAATGTCCACGGATGTTTCACTACTGGCAGGTATAGGGAG
>NZ_JARESU010000363.1:0-2113 GCF_046027075.1 Paraburkholderia sp. RL18-085-BIA-A
ACCGGCTGCCGCGGATTTCGATAACCCGTCGCCGCTGGGCGAAGGCCAGTTGAACGCCGCACTGCGCACGACACGCGAATGGGCGCGCAGCAACGAGAGCGTCCCCGCGATCGTGGCGGGTCGATGCTTCACCGAAGATGTCAGATGGTCGCCACTCTCCGCAATGTTCACACTCAGTACGGCGATGGTCCCAGTCACTCTTCACGACCACGATTGCCGCGATATGGACACCAGCAACTTCATTTGCATCTATCAATCTCGTGTTGCGGATTTGGCGTGTATGCGATCCGTCATCTGGATCGCCAGCATGCCATCGCCTTTACTGTGCGGGCGGTGCGGCTGGGGTAGCCAACGGCTTGCCCTTTTCCACCACATGCACCGTAATGAGCTCGACGGGGGAGGTGCCCTCATTCTTCGCGCTGTGTACCAGACCCGCCGGTACGACAAAGCCGCCGCCCGCCTCGACCTTCTGCTCTTTCTTTCCCGCAACCAGTAGCGTCAACGTGCCCGATTCGACATAGCTGATTTCGTCGCCAAAATGTGTATGCCAGGCTAGCTGCCCGCCGGGCGCGATCTGCACACGTGAAACGACGGCTTCCCGTCCCGGTATCGATACGTCAGCGCGCGTGACTTCTGTTCGGCCGACGCCCACGTTTTGAGCCAGACAAGCTGACGATGCCGCGACGAGCAGACAGCCGAGAATGAAATGCCTTGTTTTTTTCATGGAGATTGCCTTCGAATACGATTGATGCATTGCGGGCGCCTCGAACGCTGGATGGAATCGGGAGGCCTGTTCAGGCCTCTTCCCCCGCAATAACCTTGTCCCCTGACGGATCTACCGGATCAATGCTCGGCGAGCAACTTCGCCACGTACGATTTCCATGCTTCCGGATGAGTCTGCGTTTGATGTCCGTACGAAAGCGCGGATTCGGGCACTTCGACATAACTTCCATGCGGAACCGTAGGAATCAGGCGCTGCATGACACCGAGATCGGTGGCATTGAGCAGGTCATCGTCAAAATTGACTGCCAGCAGTTTGGCGCGGATCTTGCCGAGTTGTGCGGTGGGGTTGTAGTCCCACGATGATTCGAACCAGTACAGCACGTCATTGGCATCGTTCTTTTTGGCCTGCTCGACCAGACGGTCATACATCTCAGTGGCGCTTTTGCGATCCGGTGCCTGTTCCTGCTGGCGGGCCGGGTTGACGGTGAGCACCGCGAAAATCGGCATGACGCGCAGCCACTGCGTCGGCGCTGTTGTGTAGTCGCCGTTATGCCAGTCGGGATCGTTGCGGATCGCGCCGACCACCATCTGCCGCCACAGCCAGTTGCGCCCGGCGATGGCGATGGGCTGGCTGACGACGGGCATCAGCGCGTCCGCCATATCGGGGTAGCGTTCGCCCCAGATCCAAGTCTGCATGCCGCCCATCGAGACGCCGAGTACCAGACGCAGGTGCGTGACGTGCAGGCCGTCAACCAGCATTTGATGATTGGCCTCTACCACGTCGTTGTAGCCATAGTGCGGAAAGTGCGTACGCAGACTGTCGCTGGGCTTGCTGGAGCCGCCACGACCCAGTCCATCCGGAACCACGACGAAATAGCGCTGTGCGTCCAGCGGTTGACCAGGCGCATACAACTCCCGGCGCATCAGCGGCGTCAGAAATTCGGCGCTGCTACCGGTCGTGCCGTGCATCAACAGCACCGCATTGTCGATCCGACCGTGTGCATCACGATGTGGCGTACCGATCGTCACGTAGTGGATGCGCACTTCCGGCAAGACTGTGCCATCGGAAAAATGGAAGTCATGGGCCACAAAGTCGGCGACATGTTCCGGCGCGGCGGCCTGGACGACCTCATCGGCGTGCGCCGCTCCAATGCCGAGCAGGGCGGCGATCCCGATACCAATTCCGGATCCCAGTAGTCTTGTTGTAAGCATGATTTCTTCAGCTCCTGGCGGCTATGGTCAATGAAGCGCGCATCTTAAGTTAATCCTGGAAATCGTGCTTTGAACGACGAGGGCTGCTTTAGCGCAGCCAGAAGCTGTCTGAGATTGACCCGTTTCAGCGGATAGATTTGCAGTTGGGTTTAGTGCTGTGTTGCTCCTCCCGGTAATG
>NZ_JARESU010000364.1:0-2095 GCF_046027075.1 Paraburkholderia sp. RL18-085-BIA-A
GCGTTTCGCATGTCGGTTATGACATCCAGATTTGTGCATCAAGCAGAGACCGCGCCATGAAGTCCATTTTCCTTTATAAGCGCTGAACGGCGAGCTGAAAAGCGGGCCAGGTGGGCGGTTCAGCGGGGCGCGCCGGCCACCGCCGGGCAGTCACGGGCAGCCATCCGGCAAATCCTGACGTCACGTCACGTAGCGGCCGGCCGCCCGCTGAAGCTCGGGGCGGTGCAGCGCGGCTGAAAAGTCCGCGGCGCGCCGGTGCAGTGACTATTATGTAGATGTGGTCCGGGCTAGCGACACGTGACCACAAACGGAGCAGGGCGGGGCTGGCGGCAAGACTGGCCGCCCGTTTCTGCTCCGCCATAACCGGGTCCGCGACGCGTGCGGGCTTTTTTTTGGCCGGGCCTAATGGTGATAAGTCGTATTAGCTGCGTTGCGTTTAATGATCCGGCGGCCCGCCGACCGCTCCGGACGCGCAAAGTCGAAAATATCGCGTCCCCTTGCAACCATGCACATCGGCGACAACGCCGGTTGCCTCCGAAGGCAGATTGAGGCAGAACTCCAGACGGACAAAGCCTCTGGATTATCTGGTCAACCGTGGCCGGTACATTGCAGACCATCTGCGACGGGACGTGAACGATGAAATCTTCCCGCGCCGACCGCAAGCTGTGCTGGTAGGTAACTTGATAGTCCATGCTATGGGTGTTCAGCCCTCTTCTGCTCGTGCCCTGCGTTCTGGCCAACTTCTGCGCCATATCACTGGCGATCCCGTAGGACGAATGCCGGCCGGCTACGCGTTGGCGAGGCAGCGTGGCTTTGAATGCGCGGTGGCCAGTCGAGGCCATTCATTTCCATTCGGTCGTCCAATGCGCGCAAACGAAGTTTCGGAAACTGAAATTATCCGACCCTTCACATTTCGCCCTCATTCAAAAATCCGGGCTTGTCACGGTTTGCTCATGCCATGAGCCACCAAGGCACGATTATCAAATAATCCTCAGGTTGCGAATTCGACCAATCGACGGGGACCGTTCGAGAATCAGTTTTGTGATGAACTCGGGCAACAAGGCCCGAGGCCCGGGCGCGACCGCAACCGCAACCGCAACCGCAACCGGGCCGTCGCGGTCGATGTGTGCAAGCTGGTTCATTTTCTTCTCTCAGTTTGATGATTCATCGGTCAATATCTGGACCACTGTCGGGCAACTGGTTGCGGGTTTTCGACGGCCATGGAGTTTGTCTGCAAGCCGCGCCCGGACTGAATTTCTGGACGCAGCGAATGACCCGAAGCCCATGCTGGCAAAAGATTCCAACAAGATTGCGCCTAGAGCAGTTCGAGCAATTTGTCTGGCCGCATCTGAGCCTGGGCCGTCGCGGACCTCGCCCCACGCTGGCCTTGCACAAGATCTTCAACTACATCCTGCAGGCGCTGTACATGGGTTGTCAATGGAAGATGCTGCCGATCGACAGGAATGCAGAAGGTCACCCTGAAATCCACTATACGCGCATCTACCGCACGTTTCGTCGCTGGCAGGCCGATGGTTGTATTGATGCCATCTTTTCGGGCTCGGTGCAGCAGCTTCATCAGGACCAGTTGCTTGACCTTTCGGTCATCCACGGCGACGGTACCACGACGGCGGCGAAGAAAGGCGGCGACAATCTCGGGTATAGCGGGCACAAGCATCTGAAGGGCGACAAGGTGGTAGCCTTGTGCGATCGCAACTGCAACGTCATTGCACCATTCATCAGCGCTCCCGGCAACCGCAACGAATCACCGCTGTTGCGCGACGCGCTGCCAAGCCTCACCGCCATGGCCCGCGCCATTGGCGCGGGCCTGCACGGTTCAATCGTCAGCCTGGATGGCGTCTACGACTGCAGGGCCAACCGCAAGGCGATCTTCAATCGCGGCATGACCCCGAACATCCCCGAGAATCCGCGCGGACGCAAAACACCGAAGCGAGGCCGCAAGCAGCGCTATGATCCGGCCATCTTCGAGGAGCGTTTCAGGACCATTGAGCGGGTCTTCGCCTGGGAGGACAAGTTCCGCCGTCTGCTGCTGCGCTTTGAGCGCATCAGTGACGTTCACTATGCGTTCAAGACGCTT
>NZ_JARESU010000365.1:0-2085 GCF_046027075.1 Paraburkholderia sp. RL18-085-BIA-A
ATATTTCCGCGTCAGGTAGCGGTTGAGGGACTTCAGCTTGCGACAGTCTTCCAGATCTAAACGGTCAGCGGCACAGATGCGGATGCGACGAGCCGAATTGACGCGACCGACATGAAGGTGACAGTTGCGCCGGCGTGCGAGCAATCCCCACGCTTCTGCCGTTGCTTCTTTCCACTCAGTCGATCCGCCGATGAAAATCCCAACGACGGGCGACAGGAGCGGCGCGACGTCCTCCAGTTGCATCCCGTTCTGCACCGCGATGAGCAGCTGTGACGGAATTCCCCGAAGACGTTCCTTCCAGCGCAACGAGAAGTCGAGCGACGCGAGACCTCCCTGCACGATGTCCGGGAGGACGATCCAGTCCGCGCGCTCGCCGAGCATTTCGACGACCGCCAGAAACGCGGATTCATCGAACGGCTCGCCACGCTGATACGCAGTCCACGCGCCGTTATCAATCGCATAGCGCATACCCTCTGTGCGATGTTCGCCTTTGGCCGAGACCAGAAGACGCCAGTCCGCATCGGAGAGGGCCTCGAGA
The DNA here is from genome assembly GCF_046027075.1 of Paraburkholderia sp. RL18-085-BIA-A. Taxonomy (NCBI): domain Bacteria; kingdom Pseudomonadati; phylum Pseudomonadota; class Betaproteobacteria; order Burkholderiales; family Burkholderiaceae; genus Paraburkholderia; species Paraburkholderia sp. RL18-085-BIA-A. The sequence continues at coordinate 539 of NZ_JARESU010000365.1, forward strand.
TTGCGACGCGTCCCCGTACGGCTTGCATAGCCCACCATCGGCGGGCGATGCATGGTCAGACGTTCCTCGATATCGGGATCGTCATCGGCACTGCCGTCAACGCAGTAGTAATCGGCGTAGGCCATGACAGCCTGTGCCCATCCCTGCTTTTGACCGACCGCATACGCCGAAAGCCAGCTCGGCTCGGTAAGCGCCGCACTCATCACGCTGCCCCCCGGCCGGGCGTCGGTCTGCCACCGATGACGAGAAATTCCTTCTCTTCCGCCGCCCGCTTCATGTTGCGCACCCACGGACGAACTTCATTCGGACACGTCGGCTGACCCTCGATGTACTTCATCGCTTCAGCTTCCGTTTCGAACTGTGCGGGATATGCGCCAGGAATTGCTGCTTCGAACATAGAAACTCCACAAGTGAATGCGGAGCGACCCCGGCGGGATCGCTTACCCGCGGGGTAAAAAGATGAACAGCTAATGGCAAGGAAGTCGGGGACGACTAGCCGAAATACCAACAGTTGCATTGACGAAGCGCGACGTGCTTCATTTGCAAGACGTAGTGCGACTCGATCGCGCCCCCGTCTTCCGCGTAGACGCGCGTGCAAATCGCATGAACGTCAGTCAGCAACTTGACGACGGCCTCGCCAACAACGCAGTCGGCTTCAATGCCCGCGATTTCTGGGCTAAGACCACACCAGAATTCGGCGTTGATGGCTTCGCGCACGGTGTTCGCCTTGCGCGGCGCGTCTTCTTTGTAATTGTCCAGGTACCCTTCGACGACGAACGCTAACGCTTCGTCGAACGTGACACCTTCGGCGTAGGCTTGGGCTTCGGAAGTCAGGTTTGCGGCAGGTTCGCCTTCGAGAAAGAACACACCTTCGTCGGGAATGCCTTCCAACGACCGCGCGTCAATGTGTAACCGGTCGGCGTCCGCTCCGGAATCGATGATTACACCCGCGTCTTGCATGCGCATTGCGGCGGCTTTGATTCGTTGTGCAGTGTTCATGTTCAACGCCTCACGAACAGGACTTTGGATGGGTCGCCGGAGATGCGACCATCCTGCTGGCAGGGGATGTCGACGGATGCGTTGAAAAGTCCGATAGCTCTTTGACCATCTGGCGATAGCTGATCAGGCCTTCCTGATGCTTTTGCATGATCGCCGCACGACGTACTCCTATCGCCCAACGGTTAGTCGATCCGACGCGATCCAGCGCTCCTGGATCGGTCACGCAATAGCCCATGCGAAGCATGTCTTCGACCGCCTCTTCGATGGAGTCGAAGCATAGATGGCCAACGAATCCGTCCTGGTCGAACTGTTGAATGCGCCACGCCTTTACGCCAGACGAATCCGGAAGCACGAATGCCCAGGAGTCGCGGTCCTTGATGCGGCACTCAATCCCTGCCGGGTGACCGTCAAACGCTGACATGAGACGGTGGTAGGCAATCTGCAGGGGACGGGCGACGTCGCGCAAGTGACGCGCGAAATCTGCAGGCAAGTCTCTCATGCAGGTTCTGTCGCAATAACGATGTCGCGGTAAAGTTCGGGCTGCACTA
>NZ_JARESU010000366.1:0-2082 GCF_046027075.1 Paraburkholderia sp. RL18-085-BIA-A
CGCGATACCGAAACCGACCTGCTGTACAACCACTCGCGGCGGGTCTTCCTGTTCGGGGCCCTGAGCGGAGAACGCAAGGGTCTGAAATACGACGCGGAACTGTTGTACCTGGGCGCCATGTTCCACGACATGGGCCTGATGCCCGCGTATAGCAGCGAGGGCTACCGTTTCGAAGTGGACGGCGCCAACGCCGCGCGTGATTTCATGACGCAGCACGGCATGAACGACTACGACATCGAACAGGTGTGGCTGTCGATTGCGCTGCATACCACGCCGGGCGTGCCTGAACATCTGAAGCCGGTGGTCGCGCTGGTCACCGCCGGGGTCGAGATGGACGTGCTCGGCATGGCCTACCACGAGTTCAGCGACGAACAACGGATTCAGGTGGTGGCGGCGCATCCGCGTGAGGAGACGTTCAAGAACGGCATCATCGACGCCTTCGCGCAGGGAACGATCAGGAAGCCGGAGACGACCTTCGGCAACGTCAAGGCCGACGTGCTCGCGCTTCGCGATCCGTCGTACAAGCGCCTGAACTTCTGCCAGATCATCCTGGGTTCCGCATGGGACGACAGCGCCGGTCACGCACACCATGCGGGCTGCGGTTGCAGCACCGATGCGGTGGCGCAGGGCGATTGAATGACCCCCACCCCCGCCACCCTGTTACGCAGATAGAGGATCTTTCATGAAAAAGCTGACTACCGTTTTCGGCGCACCCGTCGTCGACAACCAGAACATCCGGACCGCCGGTCCACGTGGCCCTGCATTGCTCGAGGACGTCTGGTTCCTCGAGAAACTGGCCCACTTCGACCGTGAAGTGATTCCTGAGCGTCGCATGCACGCGAAGGGCTCGGGCGCCTTCGGCACCTTCACCGTCACCCATGACATTACGAAATACACGCGTGCCGCGATCTTTTCCGAAGTCGGCAAGAAGACTGAAATGTTCGCGCGCTTTTCCACCGTGGCGGGTGAACGCGGCGCGGCCGACGCCGAGCGCGACATCCGCGGCTTCGCGTTGAAGTTCTACACCGAGGAAGGTAACTGGGATCTGGTCGGCAACAACACACCGGTGTTTTTCCTGCGCGATCCGCTGAAGTTCCCCGACCTGAACCACGCGATCAAGCGCGATCCGCGCACGGGCTTGCGCAGCGCGGAGAGCAACTGGGACTTCTGGACGCAACTCCCGGAAGCGTTGCATCAGGTCACGATCGTCATGAGCGAGCGCGGCATTCCGAAGACGTTCCGCCACATGCACGGGTTCGGCAGCCATACCTTCAGCTTCATCAATGCCGCTCACGAGCGCTTCTGGGTGAAGTTCCATTTCCGCTCGCAACAGGGTATCGAAAACCTGACGGATGCGCAGGCGGAAGCACTCGTCGGCCGTGATCGCGAGACGCATCATCGCGACCTGTACGAAGCGATTGAACGCCAGGAATTTCCGCGCTGGACCCTGTCGGTGCAGATCATGCCGGAGAAGGAAGCCGGCAGCTATCCGGTCAATCCGTTCGATCTGACGAAGGTCTGGCCGAAGCGCGACTACCCGCTGATCGAAGTCGGCGTGATCGAGCTGAACCGCAATGCAGACAATCATTTCGCCGACGTCGAGCAGGCCGCCTTTGCCCCTGCCAACGTGGTGCCGGGCATCAGCTTCTCGCCCGACAAGATGTTGCAGGGCCGGCTGTTCTCGTATGGCGATGCGCAACGCTATCGCCTGAGTGTCAACTACCACCAGATTCCGGTGAATGCGCCGCGTGGGGCGAAGTACGTGCACAGCTACCATCGCGACGGTCTGATGCGCGTCAATGCCAATGCGGGCGGCGCCACGCCCTATGAGCCGAACACGCGCGGCGAGTGGCAGGAGCAACCTGACTTCCGCGAACCGCCTCTGTCGATTGACGGTTCGGCGGATCACTGGAACCATCGTGTCGACGACGACTATTACTCGCAGCCAGGCGCGTTGTTCCGCCTGATGACGGCGCAACAGCAGCAGACGCTGTTCGATAACACGGCGCGGGCGCTGAACGGCGTATCGAAGCCGGTCCAGCACTTGCATATCGAACACTGCACGATGGCGGATCCGGCGTA
>NZ_JARESU010000367.1:0-2051 GCF_046027075.1 Paraburkholderia sp. RL18-085-BIA-A
TGGATTATGTTCCTTCGCTAGATCACGACCAATGGAAAAACCGTTGACTCAAACCGTCCCGCAGTTTGAAGTTGTGACCGACATTGAAGTCTTTTTATCGCTTCAGCAGGAATGGGAAGAACTCTGGCAAGCCGCGCAAGGTACTCCGTTTCAGTTGTTCCGCTATTGCCTTCACGTGCTCCGCGAGGTCGCCATTCCTACCGGGGCAAGTTTGTGTTGCATCGTCGGCAGGAAGGGGGGCCGGATGATATTCGCTTGGCCCCTGATTCGATATCGGGAATATCTGTGGATGACAGTACGACCGTTGGCGCCGGACACATCGGAACCGTCCGATGTTCTGGTCGCAGCAGGCGAGGATGCGGACTCCCTGGTGTCGGCTGGTTGGAGCGCCCTGGTTTCGTCAGGCGGAATCGATATCATCAACCTTCCCATGGTGCGTCAGGATTCCGCGCTCCACCGTTTTCTGCTCCGGCCAAAACGGCTATCGCGTGGGGAGCGACGCGTAATCGGAGTCGCCCGCTTAATGCAATACAGAACCTGGGCGGAATATCGCGGCACGTTGGCGGACTCTTTTAGAAAGAGGCAGGACTATGATCGCCGTCGTCTGCTGAAAGCTGGCGACACGAAATTTTTTTCCGCTCCGGACAATCCGAGCGGTGCAGCTTACGTGCAGACAATGCTCGCCTGGAAGAATCAATGGGCCGCACGAGTGGGAGCCGTAGGAGATTTCTTCAAGGAACCATATCAGAATTTTTTGCGGAAAATTGCGGCCGATCCTTCCTTCGGTCAATCCTTTCGTGTGTTCGTTTTAACGCTGAACGGAGAAGCAATCGCCGTAAATCTCGTCGCTATCTCTACAGGCGTGGTTGTCGGTATGCAGACTGCCTATGATCCCGCGTACGCAAAATACACACCAGGTTCGTTGCTCCTCGAGTACGTACTGGAATGGGCGTTTGAGAACCGGCGCGACGTCGACTTCGGTTCGGGCGACAGCAAATACAAGTCAAACTGGACCGGTGGACTCGGCTATATGTGCACCGATTTCCGGATTGGCGTGAGCCGCTGGGGCCGGACAGCTTTCGCCGCACGCGCGTTACAACGACACTACGAAAGCCTTCCCCTGCGCATCGCCAGTGGGCCCGTAGGACGCGCCTTGAAAATACGGCGTGGCAAGAAGGCTGATGGGCCGCCAAGCCCTCGCATGCGCGAAACATGAATGTCCCATAGCGAAAGTCGCTGACCACATTCGGGATCGTCCTGTGCACCGCTGCGGGATGGGCGGGTCGAACAGTGACCAGCAGCGGTGTCATGCTCAGCACCGTTCCGTGAATCGATGCAAGGCCAGTTCTTGCCAGGCCCCGACGTTTTATCGGATCAATGTCGGCTGTTCGGAAAAGCAGGGACTCTGTGGTTCTGATGGGCATCCTCGAAGCAAGGCCGATCCCGCCATGATTCGTTTCGACGGCAACCGGCCCGGATGGAATGGACACCGCCCTCCCGCTTTCAAGATCCGGCCGGCCCGCATTACGGGCGCAGACGTACCTGAGTGAGCTCTTCGCACTCCTGCCACAAACGGCCGGCATTCGAAGCGTCCTTTGCCTGCCCGGCGACGATCGCCTCGCCTATCCTGCTTCCGCGCGCCTCCAGAAAGCCTTGCGGGCCATAGTAGCCTCCGTCACTGACATCACGCGAAGTAGCAGCGTAAAGGGTCGGCAGGGCGCCAGCATAATCGGTGTTCAGCACGGCACCGATGAAATAACTGAGGAGCTCGCGGGCAGCGCCTGAAGCTGCGGAGCGATCCCCGCCCCGAAACAGATTGGTGTTTGCGACGCCAGGGTGAGCGGCAACTGACATGACACGGGAATTGGCAGCGCGCAAAAGTCGGTCGAGTTCGAACGCAAACATCAGATCCGCGAGCTTCGACTGCCGATAGGATCGCATCGGCGAGTAGGTCCTTTTGGATTGGAGGTCATTGAAATCGATCTGTCCTTGCTTGTGCGCGATGGAAGCGATCGTGACGATGCGTGGTCGGTCAGGCGATCCAGTCCCAG
>NZ_JARESU010000368.1:0-2046 GCF_046027075.1 Paraburkholderia sp. RL18-085-BIA-A
TAACGCGTGGTGCACGTCACTAATGCGTTCGAAGCGCAGCAGCAGACGACGGAACTTATCTTCTCAGGCAAAGACGCGTTCGATGGTCCTGAAGCGCTCCTCGAAGATCGCCGGATCAAAGTGCTGCTTGCGGCCCCGCTTCGGTGTTTTTCGCCCACGCGGGTTCTCGGGGATGTTCGGGGTCATGCCACGATTGAAGATCGCCTTGCGGTTAGCCCGGCAATCGTAGACGCCGTCCAGACTGACGGTTGAACCCTGCAGGTCCGCGCCAATGGCCCGCGCCATTTCGGTGAGTCTGGGCAGCGCGTGGCACAACAGAGGCGATTCGTTGCGGTTGCCCGGGGCCGTCACGAACGGCGCGATGATGTTGCAGTCGCGATCGCAGAAGGCGACAACCTTGCAGCCTTTGAGATGCTTATGTCCGCTATATCCGAGGTTGTCGCCTCCTTTCTTCGCAGCGGTCGTCGTGCCGTCGCCGTGGATGACGGAAAGCTTGAGCAGCTGGTCCTGATGAAGTTGATGTACCGTGCCCGCAAAGATCCGCTCGATGCTGCCATCGGCCTGCCAGCGCCGCATCATCCGGTAGATACGCGTGTGGTGGATTTCGGGGCGGCCTTTGTCATTGCTTTCGATTGGCAGCATCATCCACTGACACCCCATATAGAGCGCCTTCAGGATGTAATTGAAGATCTTGTGCAACGACAGCGTCGGCGGCGGTCCGCGTCGACCACGACTCAGGTGTGGCAAGACAAATTCCTCGAACTGCGCTTCGCTCAATTTCGTCGGAATCGCTCGCCAGCAGGGGTTACCCGTCATTCGATGCTTCCAGTGGGTAGCCCCACTGCCTCCCGGCAGCAAGGCCCCCGAAGAACTGTACGTGCGAGTTTCCCCGCATACAGCTCGAGCACAGCATTAAGCGTCATGCTGACGCCGGTCGAACCAGCCTCGCATTCGACCTTCGCAAACGTCACATCGTTGACTCACCTCATTGCTGAGGCGAAGGGCGCTGAACCAAAATGAAACCGGTCACTCGCAAGCTGGCCTTCGTTGAATCGAAAATGCTGGTCTGCGACAACTGCACCACGCGCAAGTGGGCACCCTTTCAGGTCAGGGCAACTCTCGAACCCCTATACGAACCATTACGGATCGTCATTCGCTTGCTGCGCGTTCTCATACCCACTTGTCCAACAGTTTCCCTTGCGGGTCACCTGCCGTAGCCAACCCTCTGGCGTTGGCGGACAATTGGGCTTACCACGTTCCCGTTCCTGCCGACCCGGATGCGATTTCAGTTTCACATCGCAGCGGGACTGTCCGTTTAGCGCCCGTCTGTTCCCCGGCAGCGTCACGACGACGTACTCCCAATTTCCAAAGGAGCAACCCGCTGCGTACCATTTGGTTCGGGCCTGTCAGCCGCTTTGGCCCGGTAGTCCTGACGAGGTTTATCGACGGTTCACATCTGTTGCGCATGCGGAACTTGCCTGGCCTCCACGCCACATTGCGGCTCGTAGCGTCGTTACACGCCGTCGCCGACGCTCACGTCTTTCGACGAGTACTTTGTCCCGGGAGCTTCGCACCCGACCGTTACCAGTCACGCACGTCCCGGTAGGTAACTGCTGGTCGTACAGCAGGTCACGGCACGGGGAGCCGCGCGTGACAAGGCAGAAACGAACTTTGCCATCTGCAACATGCCGCTTGACGCGCGGCAGACGGCGACACGTGTCGCAAAGAAATCTGGACTTTAGCCGATCTGGCGTCACCGATCAGAAATCCCGTCCTGGCGCGGCTCGCAGACAAATTCGATGACCTCGAAAAACTGGCAACCAGTTGGACGCATCATCGAACGGTTTGCTTTCGCTCATCTTCCCAACACGTACCTGCCATCCTGATGGATGACTTTTCCTCGGTCGCTCACCACCACGCCTTTTGAACGCAGCAGCACCGGGCGGTTGTTGAGTAGACCCGGGGAGTTTCACCCCGAGTCTCTCGCAGATCCGTACGTGAGACTCTCGCCTCATACGGCTCCTGTCATCCAACCCCGCCTCCCTA
>NZ_JARESU010000369.1:0-2036 GCF_046027075.1 Paraburkholderia sp. RL18-085-BIA-A
CACCAGTTGGGTGGCCGCGCGTGCAATCGCGCTGTCGGGTATCCTGATGCCTGCAATCGTGGTGCTCATTTTCCGGTTCCTCAGTTGGCAAGTGGGTGACGCGCGCATGCGTGCTTCCGGGCGTCGACGATCGTCGCGGAATTCCTGATACCTTTCGCAGCGATTGATCTGGACATCCGCAAAACCGCCCGTCTGGTAACCGCAGGCTACGGAGCGCAACGCATCCGATCAGGGTGTGCCCGGCGGCGTGTCGATGAAAACCAGTATTGAGCAACAGCCGGTGTCCGACAACCGGTACAAAGCGTTGAATCCTGCCAAGCGTACGGCGGGTTCTGCCGCGCCCTTCGGCGTGGTGGATCATGACCTTGACCCGCAGGGATATGCCGACCCGGTAATCGTGCGCCAGAGGTGCCGGGCACCACGTTGGACGGCGAGAATGCAGCCTGCTCGACGTCGGCGAAGTGGTTCTCGGCATTGCGGTTCAGTTCCATCACGCCGACTTCGATCAGCGGATAGTCGCGCTGCGACCATACTTTGGTCAGATCAAACGGGTTGACCTTGCAAGTCGCGGCGTCCGCTTCGGGCATGATCTGCACGAATAGCGTCCAGCGCGGAAACTCGCTGCGCTCGATCGCCTCGTACAGGTCACGATGATGGCTTTCGCGGTCGCTGCCGATCAGCGCTTCCGCTTCGGCGTCAGTTGGATTCCTGATGCCCTGCTGGGTGCGGAAATGGAACTTCACCCAGAAACGCTCCTGCTTCGTGCTGGTGAAGCTGTACGTGTGGCTGCCGTATCCATGCATGTGGCGGAACGTCGCCGGAATGCCGCGTTCGCTCATTACGACCGTCACGTGGTGCAGCGCTTCCGGGAGCTGCGTCCAGAAGTCCCAGTTGCTGTCGGCGCTGCGCAGACCGGTACGCGGATCGCGCTTGATCGCGTGATTCAGGTCCGGGAACTTCAGTGAGTCGCGCAGGAAGAACACCGGCGTATTGTTGCCGACCATGTCCCAGTTGCCCTCGTCAGTGTAGAACTTTAGGGCGAAGCCGCGGATGTCGCGTTCCGCGTCCGCCGCGCCACGCTCGCCGGCGACCGTCGAGAAGCGCGCGAACATCTCGGTCTGCTTACCGATCGCCGAGAAGATCTTCGCGCGGGTGTACTTCGTGATGTCGTGGGTCACGGTGAAGGTGCCGAAAGCGCCGGAGCCCTTCGCGTGCATCCGCCGCTCGGGGATCACCTCGCGGTCGAAATTGGCCAACTTTTCGAGGAACCACACGTCCTGGAGCAACGCAGGCCCGTTCGGGCCGGCGGTCGAGATGTTCTGGTTGTCTACAAGCGGAGCGCCGAACGCTGTCGTCGACTTTTTCATAACACCATTCCTTTACGTGAATCGAATGAAACTGCCGGGGGGATGCGATGGACCAAACATCAGTAGCTGCGGCGAGCCGCTCGCGTTCAAGCCGGGCTCGAGCCCGATTCGAACGGGTTCGAATCAGATCAGCGTGCACTGAGCGACGCCGAGCTCATTTCCTGCAAAAGCGCCAGCGCTTGCGAGGCGCCCATCCGTTGGGCCGCGTCGGCCGCACTGACGCCCGATGTATCGGTAGCGTTGAGATTGGCGCCGCGGCTGACCAGATATTCGACGATCCGGGTGCGGTCGAACATCGCCGCAATCATCAGCGCGGTGCGCCCGTCGGGTGACGCGCCTTCGATGTCGGCGCCGTACGCGAGCAACAGCTTGATCATCGGCAGATCGCCCTTGAAGGCGGCGCCTGCCAGCGGCGTCTGTCCGTTGCTGTTGCGCAGATCCGGATCTGAGCGATGCCGAAGCAGCACGCGCACCGTTTCCAGATGTCCGTGATACGCGGCGAGCATCAGCAGGCTGTCGCCACGATGATTACGCAGGTTCGGCGGCAGGCCTTTGCCAAGTAGCGCGCTGAGCGTTTTCGATTCGCCTGCGCGCGCGAGATCGAATACCGCGTTCGCGAATTCGAACGTATCGTCGTCGAGCTCGCTAGGGGGCGGGGCATTGCGGAGG
>NZ_JARESU010000037.1:0-76496 GCF_046027075.1 Paraburkholderia sp. RL18-085-BIA-A
ATAAGAAAAGGCAAGTCATGCTTCGCACGACGCGCTCTACCTCACCGCCCTGAAGGACGGTGCTTCACGCGCATACTGGTGACTTTGATGCGCAAAGCCGGGATCCAGTGCGATCTGACTCACGCTCAGCTTGCCTTCGAGCAACAGCGTCTTCGCGCGCTCCCCACCCTGCGCTGCACCACGTACCGATGCACGGGCACGCCGAGCGTTTCACGAAAAAGCACCTTGAAATGCGGCACGCTCAGATCAGCGAGCGTGGCCAGCTCGCTCAACGTGAGACGCTGGTCCAGGTGCGCTTCGATAAACTCGATCACGCGCGCGGCCGTCCTCGGCGTGAGCGTGCGCCGCCTGTCGTCGAGCGCGGCGCACCGCCGATCAGGCGCACCACCATCGCGCGGATCGGACGCCTCGTCCGCTTCGAGTTCAGCGCGCAACGCCCACGCGAGATGCTGGAAACGCAGGTCGCGCATCTGGAATTGCGGACGCAGTTGCGCGTCGGGGGACTTCAGGGCCAGTTGTTCGACAGTCCGCTGCAAAAAATCCTCGCCGATCCATACGCTGAAAATCGTGCAGGCGGTTTCATCGCTCCATTGCCCATCGAGTCCGGCCGGAATCACATTGGCATCGCCGTGCGCCTGAAGCCGCACGTAACGGCGCTCGTTGCATATGCAGCGCGCCCTGACCGGCGCGCCGACATGCACGCCCACCCGATGATGCTGAAAAGCCGGCATCCGGTGCAGGCCAGCCGACACGTTGACCAGTTCCGCGCCGAAGCCCTGCCAGCCGAGCATCCTGCTGGTGCGCAACGCGATGCGGGAACCACTGTGCGGTTGAGGTATCGGTGTCACGGCGTTCATGGCTTGCCTCGTGGATGGCGGTGCGATGTCCGTGCATTGTGCTGCGTTTCGCGCGGCTTTGCCTGGAGCTACGAGATTCCATGGTCGCGCGTGAAGCGTCGCCTCGTAAAAGCAATCATCCAAATCTGCGCGGCGCCATCTTTGCCCGCGCGCCTGCTGATCGCCGCGTCCCTATGATGACGCTGTACCGTTCAACTACCTGAGGAGCGCGACGTGTTCGTGATTTTTGGAGCAGCAGGCAATGTCGGCAGCGCGAGTGCGACGGCATTGCGGCGCGCGGGCCGCGCAGTGCGCGCGGTTGTCCGCGACGAAAAACAAGGCGCGCCGCTCGCGGCGATCGGCTGCGAGATCGCCGTCGCCGATCTGAACGACGCGGCGTCGGTGCCGCGCGTGATCGACGGTGCGCACGCCGTGCAGATGTTGTGTCCGGTGCCGCGTGCGCACGATGATCCCGCGGCGGCGATGCGGCACATGATCGACGCGGGCATCGCGGCATTGCGCGCCGCTCCGCCTCCGTGCGTAGTCGCGCTCTCAGACTACGGCGCGCAACATCCTGACGGCACGGGCATCACGACGCTGTTTCACTACCTCGAAACGCAATTGCGCGGCATCGATTCGCAACTGACGTTTCTGCGCGCCGCCAAGCACATGCACAACTGGACTCGCGTATTGCCGGTCGCGCTCGCTCAAGGCGTGCTGCCGAGCCTGCACCATCCGTTGACCAAACTGTTTCCGACGGTCGCCGCACGGGATGTGGGTTTGCTGGCCGCCGAACTGTTGCTCGACGCAAAGCCGGCGCCGGTTTCGCCGCGCATCGTGAGCATTGAGAGTGAGCAGCGCGTCAGCGCGCTGGACGTTGCGCGCACGATCGGCGAACTCGCGGGCCGGCAGGTCGTCGCCCATGAAGTGCCGCGCGGCGAATGGGCCGCCGTGCTTCGGCGTGCCGGGCTCAGCGAGCAGCACGCGCGTCTGATCACCGATCTGTACGACGCGCATAACGCGGGTCGCATCGACGTCGACGCGGATATCAGCGAGCGGCGTTTCGGCGCGACGACGCTAGCGCAAGTATTTGCGGCGATGCTGCCGCGCGTGGCCGGGGCTCGCTGACCGGCCACCGCCACAGAAGGAGACACAGGATGCAGACCCGCCCTTTGCTACGCGCATCAATCGGAATCGGAGCGCGGAAGGCCACAGCCTATCGAAGCTCATCGACGCGCATGAATGTAGGCATACACCGCTGGGTGGTGATATCGGCCGCGCTTCTGGAATGGGTCGGCTGGCGCGCGTTGCGAGATCTGCTCAACGCGATTCCCAACAGCAACGACGATTTCGGCCTGTTCTGATCCGCGCCAGCGCAATACAGCTATACCGCTGTTGCGCTATGCCGCGCAACGTGCCCCCGAAGCGCGCACGCAACAGCAACGACCGACGCGCAATCTCGATGAATCCGCCGCTGCTCATCCTGCCGACGCCCGAAGAAGACGCGGCAGTCAATCGCGGGATCGCCGCCGACCCCGACACGTACGAACTGAGCGCGCGCGAGATCGCCGAATTGAAGCCGCTCGGCACGACGCGACGCATGGGTCGGCCCCCGAAGGAAAAACCGAAAGAACAGGTCAGCGTCCGCTACGACGCTGACGTGCTCGAAGCGTTCCGCGCGACTGGCGAAGGCTGGCAGACCCGCATGAACGACGCCTTGCGCACATACCTGAAGGAACATCCGCTCAAAGCCGCATGAAACGAAAGCGCGGATGTTCGGATTACACACAAACTGGTTTCGTTATGTTGGCGTCTTCGGAATGTAATTGCGGCGACGCATCCAATACCATTGGGCGCACAGCGCGTATCATATCGGCCGCCGGGTCGGCCGGTGGAATTTCACCACCAGCCGCCCACAGAACCGTGCGTAAACGTCTCCATTTACACGGCTCGTCCCAGCCGTTCACCTGCCATCTCGCGACGACAGGTCGACGCGGAAGATCAATGCTCATCCCAGTTTCCCGGTTGGCAACAATCTTCGTTGAGCTGGGTCATCCCCTTTGCTCCACGCCCATTACAGGCGCTTCAACGCTCGTACAGGATGATCCGCCCCCTGCATGTGCATCGGTACTTTCCCCCTTCGTGGGTTCCACTTATAAGGTTTTCCCTTGACATCACATGCAGAGTTCCCAAGTTCCGTATTTGAGCCTGAATTAGAGTCACGCCACCTGTACACCGGACACCACATGGCCAATAAGCAGGTTCCCGCCATGCTGATCCCGGGAGTCATCGGCGCCCCCGGTTTTGATGTCGTCTATACCGGATTTTCGATGCGTCATCGGTGGTTCACTTGCGTTCGTCTCTCTAATCCCTACATGACGTGTTTGATCACGCCTTTTAACCGTAACGTTCACCACCGCAGACTTTCGTACTGAAGCAGCTTACGGCGGTTTGAAGCCTGCGCCCGCACGCCGGCTCCGGAGGGCCTACCTCCATCTCAGATACAGCATCGTGTCCCCAGAAAAGCGGACACGTTCATGGCACAACCGATGTACCCGGATGAAACCGTATTCACCGTGTCACCATTTGTCGCGACCTTCCGTGTTCAAGGGACCAGTGTGTCGCGTACTAACCACCGCGCAGCAGCTCTGCCCTGTCGCAAGCGCCCCGGCCCGGTTCCTGTAGGAACGCCTGACTATCGGATGCACCCTGATATTGTGGGATCCTCGCCTGTCTCCGCAGCAATGACTGAGCCAATTCCCTGTCGGCTGGGGAGCCCCCGGCGCTCGCCTGCAACATGCCGAGTGTCGCCGCTAGTACTCTGGTTGACCGACGAGGGCCGTGGCGGCAACCGAATCACCGCGGCCTGATAGCTGCTCAAGCGGGATCGTCATCGCATCGAGATGGAACGGCTCGCAGAAAGAATGCCGCACGCGTCGGTCAGATCGCCAGCCTGGCGCATTGACTCATCAGAATTGCAACTCGTGCTGACCTGTTGCCTCACGTAGTCGCCCCTGAAAAATTCGTTTCCCGAGCGACGGACGTCCCGCCATCACGTCGGCGGCAATGCAGCGGTTGAGAAAGCAGCGAAAATGAAGACCCAAAACAGCCGCAGCCACCTCAGGATCATCCAGAGGTTGTGGCCGGCGCCGCACAGCACCGCGGGCATCGGGTCGCCCAGTGCATCATTGAGCCAGTTCCCGTCGAGTTTTCAGTTCCCGTCGAGTTTTCCGTCCGTCTTCATGTGACCGATGGCTGGCTCGATCGCGCTGCGCTGTCTGATCATCGCGCGTAGTCCGCGTGTGATACCCCGCCGCAAATCCGGGCGGTAGGTCTTCACGCGGTCGACCGCGACGCCCTTGTATCCGCGGTCGACGATGGCGACTTCCGGTGTGGCGTCGCATAGGATTGCCGCCTGCTCCAGAGCTTCAGCCAGCGTATGACCGTCGTACGGATTGCCCGGCATCGAGCGCATGCCGACCACCAACCCTTCCTTGTGTGTCGTCGTGATAGACACTTTCACGTCGTAAGGGGTGCGTGCCTTACTCTTCGCCAGACACTCGACTTCTGGCGCGTGCAGCGCGTAGAGCTTGTGCTTGTCCTTCGGCTTCTGCGCCAGGATGCGCTTCGTGCGGCCAATCAGCTCCAGCAGTACAGCGCGGCCTGAGTCTGCCACCTGGTCGACCTGTCGCTCCACGGGGCGCATCACCCTTCAAACGCGCGAACGCAGCGCGCGCAATGCCTTCCTCATGCGCTTGTACTGCTTCGCGTGAGCGTAGCGGCCGATCTGCAACCCCAGACGCAGCGACTCGCGGTTGTAGTTCTGCCGCAGCTTCAGGCCGTCCCGCGCGGCGGCCTTCACCAGATGTTCGCGACACCGCTCGAGCAATCGCGAATCGGTTGGATGGGCGACGGCCTTCTCCATGACTGTCGTATCGACAATCACGCGCTTCACGCTCGAGGCCTTGATCACGCCGGCACGTTTTGCAGCTTCGATCGTCTCGGCCAGCAACTCCTCCACTCAGCCGTCAGTGCGGTGGCGGCGTTCGACCGTACGCGAGACGCTGACGATCTGCTGTACCAGCGGCTGCCAGTCATCTTCCAGCCCGTTCTCCGGCACGCTCCAGATGCGCACGGTACGCGTCTCGATACGGCCGTGTCCCTTGTCGTGTTGCACGTTGCATTGGGCCGCAGCGCAATAGGAGGCAAGGCCCTCACATGCGCCAAGCTGGGTTGGCTGGTTGCCCTTGACCTGCACAAGCACGTCGGCTCCCTTTTCCAGCGCGAGCGCTAGCGTTTTTTTTGACAGTGCAATGCGTCCATCGTGAAGACACGGCCTTCCAGCCCGAGCGATTCGATCAGATCCTGCGCGGCGGGAATCTCGTTCGATTTCTCCGCGACCTCGACATGGCCGAGCACGATCAGACCATACTGATCGAACGCCGAAACGATGTGTCGGGCAGCCATGTCATCCAGACGCGAGGCGCTGCCGCGCAACGCCTTGCCGTCCAGCGCAATGAACTGTCGTCCGGATGGGGCTGACGACTGTATTTGCGCGAAACGACGCACCGTGCTCTCCAGCTCGTTCTCATCGATCTGGAGCAGGAACTTGCGGATGCCCACCCAGCTCGGTGCCTTACGCCAGCTCGTACCGAACAGTTCGTTCAACTCCGTGAGTCGCTCGGCAATGAAGATCTCGATCGTCCTGAACGAGTTGGCGCCCGCCATCAGCGACATCACGATCGCACATAGCAGCGGCTCCAGCCCGTAACGCTTGCCCTGCGCCCGCCGTGCGTCCCGTAGTTCGGAAAATACCCCTCCGAATATCATTCTTGTTTCCGCCGTCTTGCTTCGAAGGTCGCAAAGTTAACTCGATCGAACGGAAGTTAACAGCCCAGCACACGCCCCTGCTTTTTTAGCCTCCGAAAAAACGGCCTTCACTTTCTGTGGCGTCTCATTGACCCATTTGGAAGCGGCATCACCATACGCGATCGAGATAAGGTGGACCCCGAGCTGCCCCGCCAACGCCTCGGCAAACAGAGTCTTGCCGTTTCCCGGTGAACCAAAGAGCAGAATGCCGTTACGCGCCCGCGCGTTGCCCTCAAGCACATCCTGGGCTGCGCGTAGCAGTCGACGCTTCGTCTGATCCATGCCCACTATGGCAGCAAAGGTGTGACGCGCCCGTCGTACGTTTTCGCTGAAATCGTAGGCCGCTACGCCACGCGCGGGTGACGGCTGCGGCGGATTCTCGACTCGTGCCGTCGGCGCCGGGCGGTCGCAAGCAGATTGTTCTCGGGAAGGCGTGATGGGAGTCGCCGACGCAACGGGCTGGACAGGCGTTGCAACGACTTGCCCGTCTTCCCCCGTAAGGCTTCCAAGCGATCGCCCAAGCTTCATTGCCAGCGGGATATAAACATGCATACCCACCACGGCGATCCGTGCCGAGGTCTGACGCCGATGCAGGTGCCAAAGCCTGACGCTTGCCGTGGCCATGATGCAGATCGCGATCACGGTCCAGCCGCTACCGGTGAGCGATACAAGCGCGCAGCCAAAGCACAGCATAAGAAATGCGAGCCAGGTCCAGCCACGCACCGTTGGATCGGGAAGCCAGATGAGCGCGGTGACGGCAAGCGTTGCCACCAGAACAACGGGGGTACGGACCGGCTGGTGATGAAGAAATCCAGTCCATCCGGGGACCACATAGATCGCGCAGGAGATAGTGAGCAAGATTCGAATACAAAGCATGGTTCGACCAGGCGAGAATTTCATTTGGACCTCGAAGTTTTGTGAGGATGATCGATCAGTATTTTGAATCGACCATCCCTCGTCGAATCTGGATGTATGTTCGCCACAGTAGACGCAAAGGCGAAGTCGTCCTGCTCGCCCGTTCAACGAACGGGCAGGCGGCAGCGAAAGCGCAGCGCAACGTGTTTGTATCGGCGGATCCTCCGGCGACGATGCCTCCGGGAAATTCGGCGGAAGACCCGACGCGTTTCCAGTCGCCTCAGACGTCGACAATAGGCTAGCCAGCGGCGTTCTCGCGAAGAGAGCCGCCGGTACAAATCCTGAAGAACCTCCACGGGAACACTCGCGTCGACAAATAGCGTGGCCCGATCGTCACTGACCTTGGTGACCAGACAACCATTCGGCTTGAAAATGAATTGACGAACTTCCATCGATATTCTCCGCTGACGTTTGGCGCCAAGTTGGCAAAACTCGATCTTCTTGACACGCGTGCTTACGAGCGACGGTTGAGCAGCCAACGGATAAGCGCGAACTCGGGTTGCAGGTAGTCGAGCGAGGCTTCTCGTAATTCCGTGATGAAGATTCGAAATAGCGATTTCCGCAGGTACACGATATGTACTCCTATTCAAATTACCTGATTGATGAGAACGATGGACTGCCGAAGCCTTAGCGCTTCACCCAAAAAGCACGGCTTGACACGCCCGTTTGTCGATCCGTATTCAGGCGGCTCTACAATTGCAGCTTCTCACGGAAAATTGGAGATGCAAGTCGCTGGCCAGCGCGGCGCCGTGCGCCCTGCCGCACCTCCTTTTGACATGCCCGCCCCGGTCCCGACGCGACTCAGCCCCAATGGCTCAGACGAAGTTCGCGAGCGACAACCACACACCGCGGGCGGCCTGAATAAAGCAAGCTGCACTGATGTCACCGGGCAGCTGCTACCGCAGCTTGCCACCTTTGAAAACGCCGTCGTCACCGAGGCGGTGGCGCAGCAGAACACAAGGCGACCCTGACATCGTCCAGAGTCACGTTAGTCGAGCCCTCATAGAGATTCCGAAGGGCAGCAAAATCAAGGATTCGCTGCAAAACCGCATCCGTATCCAAGAGGAATTGCGCGTGGAGTGTCTTTGCCACACAGTCGGTGGTGTGCCGGGATATCGAGAAAGTGTCGCCCGCCATCGCTCGGATCCTTGTCCGCACGTAGGAGGCGACCCACCTTTCACTCCAGTCGACACCTTCTGGTATCAACGCACAGCCTGTGGCGCAACGCGCATGCGACCCGGTTCCTTTCACGCAAGCGCAGTCGGCAACGACGTGCTCCTCAGCATATCGCTGGGCGCACAGTCCTTCGCGGCCCGCAGGCCTTGTCGACGCGCATCGCGACGCCCGCCCGGGGGGTCTTGAGGCAGGTTCGCACTGGTACGCTTCATCACTGGTCATCTGGACTCTCCTGACTAGCAAGGTAAGGATGGAAGCGATCTCCTCTGTGCTGAGGAGGTTCGCCAAACTAGTATCCCCCCGGAAATCGCAGATGCAAGTCGCGCTCGCGGACCACCGTCAGGTCCGACCGGAGTGGGTCGACCTGTGGGGGCTGCGGAGGACGGCGCCGGAAAGGACGGGTGCCAGGCGGAAGAGGTCGGTCCGCCAACACCGTCAATTTCAGAGGAGACGGCGGCTCAAGATCCTGCGCGGCGAGCTCGCGAAGGGCCCGCGTTCAGCATTGGGTCACCGGTAATAGACGACCCGACTTCCCCGAGACACCGGAAAGGAATCAGCGCTTATCCAGCTTTCCACTGGGCCGTGGGGCGATATTCATGAAAGCCTGACTGCATATGGCCGGGAGTACGCGTTCATACAGTTCGCCCGAAAGCTGCCATTGACGACTCCAACGGCAACTCTGTAGCACGTTCATCGAGGTGATCCTATCGTTTAGGCTTATTCGACGCCTGCCGACACACGCGGAGGCGCCGTCACATTCCTGCGGCCGATGGCAGGCATCGAATAACCGACATGACTTTCCATGTCAATCGGAATGTTTGGTGTCCAGTGCCCATGCGTGAATGAATTCCCGGAGGGCGGCGTGGCAGTAAATCTCGACGGTGGATCATCCTGATATCCGCGGGTTGGTTACCGCATTACAGTGGACCGTCTCATGAGCCTGCCGCATTCTTAAGCCGCAAGTCGGGTGATATCCGTTGCGGGGTTGTGCCGCGGGTTACTCGAGTAGCCGGGCTACGCCGCCTTCAGGAAACTCGTGGATCTATGGGGTGTGCGCCGCGGTGCTTTGTAATCAGGTCGCATCTCTGCTAGAAGGTAACGCGAGCGACATCGCCAGACGCCCGATGTCCCAGATAAAACCCGACAGTTCACGGGCGATGGCCACGACCGCGGTATTCGCATGCTTACCACGCGCGGCCAGCCTCCGGTATCGCCGACATAGTCGAACTTGCGCGTCCCACGCGCGATCGATGATGGCCTTGGGAATGCCTTCATGCCGACGCTGAATGTCGGGACTTACACGTGCGGGGTGCCGGTAACTCCAGGCAGCCTCGACGAGTAACTTTCTTGCGTAGCTATTGCCGGTCTTGGTGATGCTTCCCTGCCGTCGCTTGTCACCCGATGAGTGCTCTGACGGGCTGACGCCAAGCCATGCCATCAATTGACGCGGATGGTCAAAGCGCGACAGATCTCCGAGTTCGGCGAGCATTCCAACGGCCGTGGTGAACTGCACACCGCGCATGGCCTGCAGGCCCAGGACGGCCGGATAGAACCGCCAGTTTGTCACTGCCTCACGCAAGGCTACTTCGACACGCTGGCATTGCGCGAGCCGATCTTCAATCGTGCGCCGAAGTTCCTCAAACGCGAATTGTTGCCATTCGCTGCCGAACGCATACTGGCTCACCCAGTGTCGGTGAGCCGGTCCCCAGTCGGCGTGACCGCTATAGCGTGCATCGTGTGCAAGCAGGAACGACTTGAGCCGCTGCCGCGCCTGCCTCAAATCGTCTTTGGCCGTCATCCATGCACGGGCGAGATCGCGAAATGCCTCGTCCTCGACGGTCGGCACGTGCACAGCTGACAGGTCGCCAGCCCGTAGGGACCGGACAAGCTTGACCGCATCGCGTCGATCCGTCTTGACGCGCTCGCCGGGCTTTCTGGGAATCAGCGACGGTGCGCACACCATGCAGTCGAACCCCTTCTGGACCAGTTGCCGGTAGAGACCGTAGCCACATGGCCCCGCCTCGTAGACGACGCGTATGTGTCGCGCTTTCGATTGAAGACGCCTGCACAGGCGATCGATATCCGTCTTCGTCGTGCCGATCTTGCCTGGCAGTTCGATTTCGCCCGTGCCGAGCGCATAGGCGACCGTGATCGAGTCCTTGTGTACGTCAAGGCCGACGTACAGCCTGCTATCGTGTTCCATGCTGGCCTCCGTGGGGGAAATCGCCGGGTGTGGCGCCGTCCACACCGTGCGGCTCTGGCAGAAATGCTAACCCGCGTCTGATTCCTCACGGCGGGCCAGTCTCTGCCTCACAGAAAGTCATTGTGTCTTAAACGAACACGGTCGGCGCGCGAGGGTCCCTTGACTTCGGCCGGCTAATGGGTGTCCGTTGAATAGCGTGCGCCGATGGTCGCAGATGGCCCGACTCTGCCCGATGGTGTATTGACGCAGGTTCGATCTGACATGGGCGCCGGCTTGTGAAGTTCGAGGAGCGAGCGATTCAACTCTGATGGGTGCTGAAAAGAGAACTCGTCTATTGCGGGGGCACAGACTTGATATATTCGCCCGCTGCACTAGAAAGGCAATTTCACTGTCTTGCAAGAGTAGCGAGCGCGGTTTCAACCCACTGGAAACCAATACGCTCTTGCTCGAGCCGCAAATTTTTACGAAGCCGGTTATCACGCAGGTCGTTGAACAGCGCCTGCTCCGCATCATCGAGCCGCGGCAAATCGCGGAGCACCTGGTCAAGTTCCTCGCCCCATTGAGCTTCGTGGGCGATCAGCGTCGCCCGGTCCATCAGGAAAGACTCCACGTGGACGAAGCGGCTGCGCAACTGGTCGAGGATGGCAAAACCATGCGTGTCGATATCTCCCCAGTAGTGGATGCTACAGCGGGAAAGCCATGCCGCTTTTGACAACGCGTCCCATCCATAGCCTGCGCCGAAGACGACGATCGTATCGGCAAGCGGCGGGAACGCGAGGAAGTTCGTCTCGTTCTCCGTGATGAAAACGCGGCGGATCGGCACGGCGAGCGCGGCAAAGCTGTCTGCATCGACTGCAATGTCGGGCCGCACAGGGCCCGGAAGCACGGGCAACTGCGCATCGAGCACGCGAAACCGGATACGGGCAGGCTTGTCGAGGAAGCCGTAGCGGGCCGCGAATTGCGCGCCGCCGTTTCTTTCTACCGCGACGGCCTCTGGCGGAAGTACGAGATCGAGCCATTCCGCCAGCACGCCGCGCCAGTTTTCGATGAACTTGCTGTGCACGCCGGCAATGTCCACTTGTCTCAGGTAGATGCCCGGACGCGGATGCCGTACGATCCAGCCGACCACCGCTAGGAGTCGCTCACCTTCGTCAGCTAATTCAAGCGCCTGCAGCGGACGCCGGCGAAACCATACCAGCAGCGCCGGCTGCCGCAAGCCTACGAGGGCGAGCAACCGACCGAATTGCGCCGCGTCGCCACGCTTGCCGATCATCGCCAGCGCACTGTCCAGCTCGTCAATCCAGACCGCCTGCGGCACGCGCTGAACACCCAGAACACGATGATTGAACTCGCGCCATTCGATCCGGATCTGCCCGACAGCGACAAGCTCAGCAATCCATTCACGCACGGCCTGGAAATGTTCGGTGAGTTCTGTCGACGCCGGTCCCTTCAGGACGAGTCGCAACGGGAACGCACAGCCGGACCGCTGGCCAACGTTCGCTTCTTCGCGAGCGACAAGCACGGCATTCGACGCCGCATCGGCCCCGTCGCTAACCATGCTGCGCAACAGCTCTCCCCGCTCCCACAAGCGGCGCACCTGCGCTTTCAGGTCGCCGGCGGTCGTCCAGGTCACGTCGAGCCCTCCGCCTTGCGCGCAAGATGCTCCTCGATCGACAGATTGCGCAGCTTCGAAGCACGCCCCTCATCGTTGTGCACGAAGCCGACGCTGGAAACGAACGGCTCGATGATATGGATCTTCTGCAGCGGCGTGACGATCAGCAGTTGCAGATTGATCTGCCTGAACAACTTGAGCCCGTATTGCGCAGACTCGTCCGAGCCACGTCCAAATGCTTCGTCGATAACCACGAACCGGAACGAACGTGACCGTACCGCGCCCCATTCCAGACCGAACTGATACGCGAGGCTGGCCGCGAGAATCGTGTAGGCCAGCTTTTCCTTCTGCCCACCCGACTTACCGCCCGAATCCGAATAGTGCTCGTACTCCGTGTCATCCTCGCGCCAGCGCTCGCTTGCGGCGAACAGGAACCAGTTGCGCACGTCGGTGACCTTCGTCGTCCACCGGCGGTCCTGATCCGACAGCCCTTCGCGGCCGCGGAACCGGTCGATGATCGCCTTGACCTGCAGAAACTTGGCTTCCGAATACTGCGCATCGTCCGAACCGGTCAGTGCACCTTCCGTGCAGGCCCGCAGCTCCGCCTGGAAATCCCGGATGTCTGCGTCGGGGCTCGCCTGGGATTCCAGCACGATATAACGACCTGGGTCGTAGTCGATTTGAGCCAGCGATTCATTGATGCGTGCAATGCGCTCCTTGATCGTTTCGCGTTCCCGCGCAAGCTGCGCGTTGAAGTTGGCGATTTCGTTGATCGTGTTGATGTTCAATAGCTCCTTGAAGCGAGCCTCGAAGCGCGGAAGGTCGTCGGTATTCAGGCGAGCCAGCAGCTCGCGATACTCGAACGCGGCTTCGAGGCTTGCGTCAAAGTCGGCCGTGTCGAGCTTGTATGCGTCCTTGAACGACGACATGCTCTTGATGATGCGCTCGGTGAGACGATCCAAGCGCTTGGCCTCAGCGTCCATACGTGCCTGCAACGCGTCACGCAGTTCGCGTTCACGGTTGTCGCACGACTCGACCGAAAGCTGATGCTCGCCCAGAATCTGCACGCGCAACGCTTATAGCCGCTCGCGGGTATCGTGGGCGATTACGGCCACCCATGCAGCGGTTTGCTCCCGCAATGCATCGGCCGCTTCGCGTCTGGCGTCGATACCGCCCAATTCCCTATGGACATCCGACAATGCCTTCTCGCTGTCCTTCAGCGCCGCCTGCACCGATTCGAGTTGCGCGGCCAGTTCCAGCAACGCATTGCTGGCAGCCTCCAGACGCGCTTTTTCATCCTGCAGGCGAGCGATCGTGGCTGAGCAGCTCCGCCAATCCAGCTCACGAAAATCGTTGAACTCATTGAGCGCCGCCAACGCTTCCAGCTGCCGCCGCAGCTTCGTCTGATCGCCCTGAGCTTTGGCGATCTGGCTAGCGATGCCGGCGAGGCGCGTCGCGAGCGCACGCAACTGCCCTTCCAGCGCGGCGATCTTGGCGGCGTTGCTCCAGCCGAGGACGTAGCATCGGCGGTCATCGAGGCGATGGCGGTCGTCTTTCTCATGGCGTTCGCCGGGCGCCTTGACCTGCCCTGTGCGAGTCAGCGCACGGGACTCGCGACGAAACTGCTCCTGCGTCGGGCAGCACGCGTAATCGAAGCGCTGTGCCAGCGCCCGCTCCAACCAGGTGTAGAACGGCGAGTCTGGTTTGATCGCGACGTTACGCACCAGCGAATCGCGATGCAACTCGGCGATATCCTGGTCGCGCGTGGGTCGCACGCGGAAATAGACGAGCCGTCCCGCGAGATGCGTGCGATCCACCCACGCGGCGACATCGGAATAGTGCGCATCGGGCACGAGAAGCGAGAGGCCGAAATTATGCAGC
Source organism: Paraburkholderia sp. RL18-085-BIA-A (assembly GCF_046027075.1). Taxonomy (NCBI): domain Bacteria; kingdom Pseudomonadati; phylum Pseudomonadota; class Betaproteobacteria; order Burkholderiales; family Burkholderiaceae; genus Paraburkholderia; species Paraburkholderia sp. RL18-085-BIA-A. Next base: position 13,493 of record NZ_JARESU010000037.1, read on the forward strand.
ACCCGCTCGATCGCGCCTTCCCATTCGCGCGCCTCTTCACGCACCTGGATCAGTTCACCGGCGAACGGCATGGTGTCTTCGTCGAGACCGAGTGCCGCGCACAACGCTGCACGCATCGCGACCTGCTCCTTGGGGATATTGCTGCGTCGCGCCTTCAGACTCGCGACTTCCTCGCAAAGCACGTCATGTTCGCGCTTGCCCTCACGCAGCGACACGCCCCACTCGGTGATCTGGTTCTGCAGATCGGCTTCCTGCTGACTCACGCCCTCACGCAAATCGCCCACCCGCTGCCGCTGCGCGATGAAGGCAGACTCCTCGACAGCGTGAGTTTCACCAATAGCAGCAAGCAATTGCGCGTGACGTTCGGCGCGCTGCTGGCGTCGATTGCGCTCGCGTTCCCCGTCGCGGATATCGGCAGCAAGCTGCTCCAGCCGGTCACCGCCTTGCTCGGCAATCGCGCGCTTGAGTCGATCGGCTTCCGTTCGCTCCTGATCGCATTGCTCGATGCGCCGCTCCTTCTGCGCGGCAAGGCGTGCATGATCTTCGGCGAGCAACTGCAAGCGCCGATCCAGCAGGCCTAGCTTCAATTCGGCGAAGTACGGCTTCAGCGCATCACGGCAAACGCGCGCAGCCTCCTGTTCCGCCGCCAGCGCGCCGTGCTGGTCGCAGTCCACCACGATGGGCTTGAGCAGTTCCACCTGACGCTTCGCCTTAAGCACCGCCTCGTGCGCGCGATTCAAATCATCGAAGTGCGAGATCAGCGCGGCAATGCGAGACGCGACGTCGAACGGCTCGAGCATGTGGCTGCGTACGAAGTCGGTCAGATTACCGACCGACTTCATCGACACCGTCTGATGAAACAGCTCGAGCGCCTGCTCATTTTCGATGCCGAAGCGCCGGCGAAACCACGCGCCATATTTCGGAAAGGTGTCTTCGATTTCCGCGCCCAGTCCGCGCAGCTTTTTGCGCAATTGGGCAATATCGGAGCCGAAGTGGACGAAATCCGTCCCTATCGACAGATTCCGCTCAGCGCCCACGTAAAAACGCATGGGTTGGCTCTGCGCCTCTTTCATCCAGAAGACCTGCGCAAGCGAGATCGTCTGATCATAACCGGCGTTGTGGAACACGCCGAGTATGACCGAGTAGCTGTTGCGGTCCCGCAAGGAAACGGGCCTGGCTGTACCGCTCACCTCATTGCGCTCGGACTTGTAATGCCCAAGTACGTACGAGCGCAGCGTCCGTTCCTTGCTGTCCGCCCCTGCCGCCTTGTTGTAGGCGATGCGCTGGGAGGGCACCAGCAGTGTCGTAATAGCGTCGACAAGCGTCGATTTGCCCGAGCCGATGTCGCCCGTGAGCAGACCGTTCTTGCCGTCTAACTGAAGCGTCCATACGCGCCCGTCGAAGGTGCCCCAGTTAAAAACTTCCAGGCGGGTCAGCCGAAAGCCGGAGAGCGTGTCGTCGGCGAGAAAATCGAGCTCCAGCAGTTGTGGAATCGCCTCGTTCCGCTCATTCATCGACATTACCTCCCGGCCCTGCCGTCGTGCCCACCAGTTGCGCCTGGTACGCGGCGAGACGGGTGTCGAAGTCCGTCAGCCATTGCGCGTCGACGAACGCCTTCAGAATGCGCCGCACTTCGAAACTGGACGGGCCACTGGTCACCTTCAACCGGCGCAGGAAGCCCAGCTCGACGATCTTGTTGATGTGCGTCTCGATCTGATCGATCAGCTTCGCTTCATTGCTGCTGTCCGGAAGAAAGACTCTTATGAGCTCGACGATGTCATCGCGCGACAGGACCAACCGCGTATCGCCGCTGCCGGCATCGAATTCGGCAAGCTTTTTGCGCAGCAATGCCAGCAGCAGGCTGACCGGAAAAGAGATCGGCCGACGCGCGATCAAACGCGGTGTCTTTGGCGCTGTGTCATCTTCGGGTTGCTCAGGACGGCTCTTCAGGAACGCGTAGCCTTCGGCCTCGTCCAGCACCAGTTCCAGGCCCAATACCGACACATAGTCCCGTACGCGCGCCTGCAGGTCGAGCAACGCGCCCCACAGGCGTTCGTCACCCTCGCGATAGATCACGCCTTTGAGCAGCGTAATCGCGAGTGTCGACAGATCGGCGTTCGCGGCCGCCTCTGGCAGTTCGTCTTCCATTTTCATCTCACAAAGATCACGCGTGGTAGCCGCGCGCGTCGTACTTTCGGCGTCTCGTCGCGACGGCTTGTTTGCCACTCGATGACTTCGTGCGTATCTTCGTCCACGACCGTCTTGAACGCGTCGCTGCCCAGTTGCAGATACGCGACCAGTTCCGCAAGACCCTGCTGCAGGGGGTACGATTCGACCAGCTCGCACAGCGTCACTTGCGACCGATCCTGCAACGCCTGGCGGATATGACCCGCGAGCTGCGCGCGGTCAACCACCACCTGCGAATAAAGCGCCGCAGCGTCCAGATCGACGTCGCCCGTTTCCAGCACGATATCCGCGATAACCGGCTTCTGCACCGGCGTGTGCAGCGGCCGTTCCATAGGAAGCTCGACGTCGGATGACGACTCGGCAAGATTCATTATCTCGCCGACCGGCGGCGTGTCGTGTACGACCAGTGCCCTGGCCTCGATGCCGCGCAGGATATCCATGATGCGGCGGTTCTCCAGCCATGCCTGGTCGTCGAGGAACCGGCGCAGCTGCTGCGACAGTTGCGCGACCGTACGTTGCGTGTGTTCGCCCGCTTCCAGCCAGTCGTAGTGCACACGGCCGGTCCGAGCCTCCGGTTTCAGGTCCGACACCGCCGGCAATGCGAGCACTCGCGCGAGCAGTTCGCTGAGTTCCTCCTGGCGAGTGCTGGACATCAGAAAATCCCAGAATGCACGGAAGCTTTTGCCCTGATCCGAGTCACCGATCGCGTCGCGCTCGCCCATGATCTCCTCCAGTAGCGCGCCCTTCGAACCCTCCCATAGCGCGATGCGCTCGCGCACGCGACGGTCGAGCATGCGGAAGTTCTGCTCCACCTCGCGAAAGTCGGTTAGCAGGTCGCGCGCTAGCTGCATGAATTGCTGGAAGCGATCTTTGAGCGCCGTGTCGTTCAACAGTGGAAGATCCCCGGATATCACCCGGGCGATCTCGGCATCGATCTCGTCACGACGCTTGTGTAATTCGGCAATGCGCTTTTCCGGATCGGATTCGCTGCCTTCGCTCATTTGCCGCAGCAACTCGAACAACGTCAGCAGGCGTGATTCCGTACCGACGAAGCTGCGTGCCGTGAGCGCGTCCAGCCAGACGATCGCTTTTTCCGTCGCTGGCGTCAGGTCGAAGTGGGGTTCGTCCGAGCCCTGGCGGTAGAACTTGCGCAGCCAGCCTTTTTCCGGGTTCGCCCAGTCGTTGAGGTAGTCGAGCGCGCGTTTTGGATAGGCGTCCGCGCCCAGGTGAACGCGCAGTGCAAAAAGTTCGTCTTCCAGCGCTTCGGCCAGGTCAGCGGCGGACATCACACGCACGTTCGGAACCACAAAAACGCGATGCAGGAAGCTCGCCACCAGCGGAGCGTGGTCGGAACGCAATAGCCGCCATGCTGGATGATGCGTGCGAAGGGTGTCGAGGGTTGAGTGGTCGAGGGTCATGGCTTTGGTCTCAAGCCGGATCGTATCATCTGGTATGGTGCGGCCACGTGCTCATGCTCACTCGCGATTGTAACGATAGGCCATCTGTGCGCCCTCTTCTGCATGCCTGGAATATGATACCCGTCATCTCACACCGCTCTAGGCAGCCTGCACATTTCTATGCAAAGCTGACTTTTTCTGCTTCACAGAGGCCGGTTTCACGGTTGCCGAAGCATCCGCCAGAGCCTTCCTCTCCACAGACTGCTGCGCCAGAGCTTGACGCCGAATGTTGATGGCCGCGTTCAGGTCGCGGTCCATCTTTAGCCCGCAGCCGCATTCGATGACGCGATCGCTCAAGGTGATAGCGTGGATCGCGCCGCATCCCGAGCACGTCTTGCTGCTCGGATAGAAGCGGTCGATCACGATCACCTGCGCGCCGGTCATGGCGGCCTTGTATTCGAGTTGGCGACGGAACTCAAAGAACCCTGCATCGGCGATGGCGCGCGCGAGCTTGCCGTTCTTCAGCATGCCCGATACGTTCAGGTCCTCGATACCGATAGTCGAGTAGTTCGTTGCGAGGGTCGTCGTCAGTTTGTGCAAAGCATCCTTGCGGACGTTCGCGATACTCAGGTGCAGCCGGGCGAGCTTGGTTTTCGCTTTGGCCCGGTTTGCACTTCCCTTCTGTTTGCGCGACAGCGAGCGCGACAGGCGCACGATGCGCTTGTGCTCTGCGTGGTGCGGCTTGAGCGCGGGCGCGCCGCTGCCGTTGCTGAATGTTGCCAGCGTCTTGATGCCAAGGTCTACGCCGACCGCGCCGCGATCCTCTACGGCCTTCAGGCGTTCCTCAGTCTCCACGGCCAGCGCCACATACCATCCATCGGCCGTGCGGCTCACAGTCGCGCCCAGCACGCGGCCAGCAAAGCGCAATTCCTCGCGCATGCGAACGACGCCGCAACGCGGGAGTTTCACGGTCTTGCTGACTACCTGCACGGCATGACTGGACGCGTTCACGGGCCCATTGTCGGCGCGGAACGAGTCGCGGATCCCCTTGCGCTTAAAACGCGGGTATCCGGGCTTCTGGCCGAGCGTCACGCGCCGGAAAAAGTGGTCGAATGCGAGCCCGACATTCTTGATTGCGACCTGCGGCGCGCACTTCGTTACCTCTGCCATCCACGGGAATTCGACGGCCTTGATCGCGTTCAGTTGCTTACGCAGCGCGGCCTCGTTCGGCTTTCCGCCTGCCTCGTGTTGCCGCTTCCATTCCGCCAGCGCCCAGTTATAGGCGAACCGAGCCACGCCGCACGCGCGAGCGAAATACTTCGCTTGCTCTGCGGTCGGATCAAGGCGGATTTTATGGACGCGGACAATCACTTGGCGGCTTCCTTCAGGGCGTCGAGAAGCTGCTTCTTCTTTTTGCTGCGCGAGCCGTACAAGCGCGCCGAGAACACCGTAATGATTTCGAGCACGTCCTTCGCGAGTTCTTCCTCGAACGACGGTTGATCGCCCTTGTGAATGATGACGATTTCGATGTTCTGCGCCGCGCACATGGCGAACACCAACTCGGAGCCGAAGCGCAGAAGGCGATCCTTGTGCGTAATGACGAGCCGCTTCATCTGCTTGCGCAGAATCATTTCGAGCAGCCGGTTCAAACCTTTCTTGTGGTAGTTCATGCCACTGCCAAGGTCTTTGATGACCTCGCAGCGCCAGCCTTTAGCGGCGCAGTAGCTTTCCAGCATCGCGTGCTGACGCTCAAGGTCTGCCTTCTGGTCGTGTGACGAGACCCGGGCATAGCAGACCGTCGGCGCATCCTCATTGCCGCTGCCGAGCAGGTCCGAGACGGCGTAATAGCGCGTGCCGCCAGCCGTCTTGCGTGCGGGCAGCAGTTCGCCGGTCTCCTCCCACTTACGCAGGGTGGAGAATGCAACGCCGAGCATCGTTGTTGCTTCGCCAATCTTCACAAGTCTCTTTTCCATAAGGAAAGATTAGAGCAGATTCCGGAAGAGAATTGAACTCAGTTGGCATCCCTCAGCGGCTTCCGTCTTCGATACCTTTGCGCAACAAAGCAGACGAAATTGCCGAGAGTGCATCTGCAAGCCGTCTTGCCGTGTCCGGCGATGGCAGCGGCAACTTAAGGCTGCGTGCGCCTGTGGCAGGGTCACGTTCGACCCACGGGTGGGCGGCGGCAGCCCCATCGTCCGACGCGCTCAGTGCTGATACCAGTTCCGCGCCAAACTGCAACAGTCCGGACCAGGGCTCGAGGCTCGTGTCTTTTGGCACTGTTTCGGCGGCGATGGCTTTTGGTCGGATCCCGGCATGGACGATGTTCGTTCCCACAGTCGTCGCGTTTTCCTTCAATTCGTCGGATGCAGCAGCGACATTGACCGCCTCTTCTATCGGGGCCATTGCCTCGCCCTCGCCCATGCGGCCTGTGACGTTTTCCACGTCCTTCATGAAACGGTTGAGGCGCGAGCCCCCGAGAGAAATCTCGGCTGCGCCGCCGTCGAGGATGCCTGCCGACAGGGAGCGCTTGAAAGCCAGCACCGACAGCATGCCCTCTTCGATTGTTCCCTTGGCAACGTAGTTGACGATTTGTACAGGCTTGCGCTGCCCCATGCGGTGGACACGCGGGATACGCTGTTCAAGCACCGCCGGATTCCACGGCAAATCCATGTTCACGAGCGTCGATGCGTGTTGCAGGTTGAGTCCCGTGCTGCCCGCGTCCGTCGACAGGAAGACACGGCAGGCCGGATCGTCGCGGAAACGCTCTACCAGCGCTGGCCTCTTTTCCGATGGCACGCCGCCGTGGAAGCTAACGTAACCGACGCCGAGTTTCTTAAGCCGGCGAATGACGATCTCATGAGTGCGCGTCCATTGGCTGAACACGACCGCTTTCGATTCCGGTTGGACGAAGAGACCCTCAAGCAACGCCGCCAACTCGTCCGCCTTGACGCCATGGTCAGTTTCCTGGTCGAGGAGATAGGTGCTGTTGCACGACATGCGCATGTTCTGCAATGCGCACGTGAGTCGTCGCTGGTCCTGGTCCGACAGAAACTTCATTTTGCGCCAGCGCTGGACAATTTTGGCCACGATATCTGCGTTTTCCGTGTGATGAGCCATCTGCATCCCGGTCATCGGCACCAGCAAGTTCTGGTCGGTACGGTTCGGCAACTGAAGCAGCACCTCAGACTTGCGCCGGCGGATCATGACCGGCGCCAGAGTCTCGCCGATCTTCTCAAGTCTGGTGTAACCCGTCACACGCCCGGCTTCATCCTTGACCTGATGCTCATGCAGCAGTTTCCACGTGGGTCCGAGGCGATGCTGGTCGACGAACTGGACGATCGAAACAAGTTCTTCCAGCTTGTTTTCGAGTGGTGTGCCCGTCAGCACAACAGCATAGGGACTGTCGATGCGCTTCAGTGCTTTCGCCGCGATGGTGTTCCAGTTTTTGATGCGCTGTGCTTCGTCCACGATCACAAGCTCCGGTCCCCATGCGGTGATCAGGTCAAGGTCTGATTTTAGCTTCTCGTAATTGGTGATCTTGCAGAAGTCTTCCTCGGCGTATTCGTTCTGCCTCTGGACGAGGCTTCCAGCGACCACTCGCGACGCACGGCCGGAGAAGCGAAGAATCTCGCTTTGCCACTGATACTTGAGCGAAGTCGGGCAGACCACGAGCACCTTCGACACCCCGAAATGCCGTGCCAGAATCTCCGCTGCCGCAATCGCCTGAATGGTCTTCCCCAAGCCCATTTCGTCGCCGATCAAAACGCGTCCGACGCGCACGGCAAACAACGCGCCTTCAGCCTGATAGGGGTAAAGCGGCACCTTGAGTAGCTTCTTCAACAGAGGATCGGCCGCACCACGCGGGAACATGTCGTTCAGCGCCGTGGCTCGACGCGACGCGTCAGTCTGGCCTGCGACGAAATTGAGCGCGTCGTCGTAGGCGCGTAATTCGTGACCTGTCTTCGCCGCGTTGGCGAGAAAACGTCCCAGTTCGTCGAAACGATCCTCCGGTAACCGTCAACCTTGAGATACGTCGAACAACATCGTGGTGGCCTTCGCCACTCTCGCCGGACAATCTGTTCCGGCGCGAAAATGGATCGTTCGCTCACCGTCGTTGCGCAGATACAGTTCCGAAAATGCAGGCTGGTAGCCGCGGGCAAAAGCAGCCTTGGCACCGCGTTTTTTTGTCAGTCTCGCAAGGGTGAATTCAATATGCTTGCACGTACCCAATTCGTTGGTCGCATAGTCGGGACAGGCACAGAAGTTGTCGCCCGGCCGCGTCCCGCGGATCGCCACACGATAATTGGATTTCGACTCCGGATTACCGACCCGAAACTCCGAAAAAAACGCCTCCGTTCCGAGATTCTCAAGGCTGAACACTTGCTCGCGCCCAAATTGCCGGCGCAAGGCGCGCTGCCAATCGGCAAGTGTCATGTGATCCGGCACGTGAGTACGAGAAAGCTTCGGGGGTCTAGCCCGCGTGGCAACATTGCGCTTGCTTTTCATAACTTTCAGGTAACTATGGGTTGGAAACACCGGCCTTGTCGACTCAGCAGCCTTGGAGGTTTTGCACGCGCGGCTCTTCGAGTACCTTGTCCGTCAGCTTTCACGCATCGTCTTTGACGCGGACAATCAGTTCCATAGAGTGTGCTGGGCACGCAAATTCCTCCGCCGTCACCACACTACATGGGTCATAGGTGCAAGTCTGGCCGGTGTCGTGCAATGCACTCGGTCCTGGAGATGCTGTGCGCTAACCTCGCAGCGTCGAAACTCCCTGTCGATCGGTAACCTCAGGCGCAGCGCTTCGTCCACTGCGGATCGACGCGGTCGATTCAATTGTACAGCGGGCGTGTCAAGCCACTTCTGCCGTTGGATGCTGGCTTGTAAAGATCGAGGTGCGAGCGAGTCAATTCTCGATACAATTCGCACTCCTGATTTCTCACCCAGCGAAACTCAAGAGGCTTGATCAGCGGCCGGAACGCCCCTGCAATCCAGCCGCCCACCCACATTGGCGTCGAGACAATCACGCGCCTGTCACACCGTTTCGAGATAGCTCACCTATGCTGTCAACACCTCTGACGGTATCAAGCGGGCCTCTGTGCAGGCTGCCCGCGTATACCGTCAGAAATACCTTCAAATTGCTCCCGCCGGGGTTTCCGGCGGGGCAAGTCAAAATGAAACAATCTTATGATTTTCAATGGGTTACAGACCAACCCCCGTCAATTCAGAAATCTCGCAAATCGCACGATGCGTATCGTATGTCATTGGTTTTAAATGATATTTCAGGTGAATCACTCCCAGCAGGATCGTCCCGGCAGGATCGCAATGCTGGAAACGACTCCGCTTGTCGACTTTGAAAACGGGTGATATAGCGCACGTGTGGTCCGTGACTTGTAACGCTACGAGCATCATCGATTCACGGCCCTTAGCAAAGGGACGCCGGCAAGTTGAGCGACCGACCGTACACTATGCCCTTGAGTATTCAGAAGTGCGAGATCGGCATTGAACCAGCCGTTCGACATTCCGATCAGGACATCGGGCTTGTCATCAGTTACATCAAGAGAAAGTAGAACAGCTATACAGCGGATAGCTTGAGATCGCCGCCATGTTCCGCCAGCATTCCGCCTGCTCTCCGCTCGCGCGTGAAACGCATCTGGTCGCCCCAGCGTGCGTTTTCACATCAATGGGAACCAGACAGCCTTGTCAGACAAGGCCGTCGGAAGGCAATAGCCTTAGATTATTCGTTCTCGTCGAAGTAGTGCCCGAACTTGAGCTGCTTGGTGCGGATATAGCGCTCGTTTTCCTCGCGCATCGGAATCGCCAGCGCGACCCGCTCGCATACCGGAATGCCATGCTTGGACAGTGTGTCGAACTTCTCCGGATTGTTGCTCATCAAGCGCACCGACGTGACCTTCAACGTGCGCAGAATACCCGCGGCCGAATCGTATTCGCGCGAATCGTCCGGCAGGCCGAGGTCGAGATTGGCCTCGACGGTATCGCGCCCCTGCTCCTGCAGCGCGTACGCGCGGATCTTGTTGGACAGGCCGATGCCACGCCCTTCGTGGCCGCGCAAATACAGCAGCACGCCGCAGCCTTCGGCCGCGATATAGCGCAGCGCGAGGTCGAGCTGCTCGCCGCAGTCGCAACGGTACGAGCCGAGCACGTCGCCCGTGAGGCACTCGGAATGCAGGCGTGTCAACACGGACGACTGGTTGGCGACATCGCCCATCACGAGCGCGAGATGTTCGGCGCCGCTTTCACACACGCGAAACACGTAGGAAGTGAACGTGCCGTAGCGCGTGGGAAGCGTGGCAGTGGCGTCGAGAACGACGCACTCGCCGTTGATTGCGCCGTCTGCTGCTGGCGATGGATCGTGAGACGTGAGCATGGCGTTGGACAGTGGTGCTGACATGAACCCGATCAAACCGGGGATAAGGTATGGAGTGGGAGTTTACCGCTAATCCGCGTAGCGCACCCGTATGACCCTGCCTGGTGCACGGAGCGGAGCGCTGCAGTGCGGCCGCGCTACCCCAATTGAACGCGCGGCGCGCCACACGTATTCCCGAACTACTAGGGTGGCGCGTCCCGCCTATACTGGAATGGCCTGTCCCACACGACAGCGTGCCGTGCCGGCGCGCTGCACTGCGAAACGGAGCCGCTCTATGACAAGCGTTGCCCAGCTTCTTAAAACAAAACCGAACAACACCGGCGTCTTCACGATCGGCGCCGACGATTCCGTCTACGAGGCGATCCGACTGATGGCCGAAAAGGGCATCGGCGCACTGGTCGTGACGGACGGCGACAGCATCGCCGGCATCATCACGGAGCGCGACTATGCGCGCAAGGTGGTGCTGATGGACCGATCGTCGAAGGCCACGCCGGTGCGCGACATCATGAGCAAGGCGGTGCGCTTCGTGCGTCCCGACCAGACCACCGAAGACTGCATGGCGCTGATGACCGAGCGGCGCATGCGCCACTTGCCGGTGATCGAGAACGACCGGCTGGTCGGCATGGTGTCGATCGGCGACCTGGTGAAGAACATCATCGCCGAGCAGCAATTCACGATTCAGCAGCTCGAGTTCTATATTCACGGCGAGCGGCCTTGACGGGCCGCCGCGGCATGCCGAGTGCCGCGAGAACCGCTGCGCGAGCGCGAAAAACGGTGCAAAAAAAGCCCAATCTTTAAAAGGTTGGGCGAAGCTACCTTGCGGCAGCGGAGGTTCCTCGAATTGAACCGGGAGCGCTTCACGCCACCCGCGCCATGGCGCAAGTGTGTGCCTGTACCGCTGCGATTGCGGGATTGCGGATCGCGCACGGCTTGATCGCGTTGCGATGCCATCCGATCGACACCGCCCGCACTGACGCCGTGACTACCTCAGATTCCTCATAGATGTGCAGGCGGACGCGGCTCTGCGCACGCTTTTGCGCGATTCGCCGCGCCGCGCAATGGTCGGCCGGTTACACCGGCCGACCATTTCCCGATTCGACTACTGCCCACTATCGAAAACTTAGTGGCCGAAATACACGCCCTTCGCCCCGCTCACCGGCTGCAGCATGCCGCCTGCTTGCGACGAACCGCTCATCGGCGCGCCATACCCGCTTGTATCGGCGACCGGGTGGGTCTGCGCGACGGTCGGATTCTGTGCCTGCGCACGGCGCTCGGCGGCCTGGATGTCGGCCGGGTAGTTGGTGTCGTTCGAGGTGGCCGGGTTATAGCCAGCCTGTTCAACCCGGATCAAATCGTTGCGAACATCCGCGCGCGTCACGGGATCCTGGCTCGCCTGCGCGAACGCGGCGACCGGAGCTGCGAGAACGGCTGCAATTGCGACTGCCTTGATGAGCGATTTCATGATGATTTACCTCCAGACTTGGCTTTCTATGCATCGCTTTCCACACAAAGTGCGAAGCGAATGGATTTAGTCTAGTCATCAGATTGCCACGGGAAAACCCTAAATTTGGCGATACATAATTGCGCGATTCGCAAAATTTGCCGGAAATTGCCAGAGCGATGCGATTTAAATTTCGCTTTACAGTAATAATTCTCGGCACCGTAACCCGATGGGTCTGATGTTTCCAAAATACCTCTGATCTGAGCGGCTTTTACCACGACGCAGGGCACTGGCGGTTGAATTTGCGCAGGTTTTTCAGGCACCGGAATGCGGCAACAGCAGCAGTTTTCGCGGGCCGCTGACGAAGGCGCTGCCCGGTTCGAAAAACCGCAGCGGCCGATGCATTTCGCGCGACAAACCGATGCGCGTCGTCACGCCGATCGGCGTGTCGCCCTGCTCGATCACGCCGATCCACAGGCCGCGCCCCGTGCAAAGATCACGGCCGTCGAATGTTTGGCCGATCCCGAACGCCATCGTCAAACGGCCCGGACCGCGCGCCAGATCGCGCAGCGGCACGCCGGGGCGCCGCGCCTCCATCAGCGACAACCCTTCGAGCGGCTCGACCGCGCGCAAAAGAATGCCAGCGCCGATCTCGTGCGCTTCCGCGGACATGTTGAGCATGTACGACAGCCCATAGGTGAGTCGCACATAGGCATGACCGGGCGCGAGAAACATCGACCCGTTATGCGGACGACGGCCGATAAACGCATGACTGGTGGAATCGCCGAGCGGGTAAGCCTCGGTTTCGACGATCCGCCCGCTCATGCGCCCTTCCGGCAGATCGTGCACGAGGTATTTGCCCACCATGAAGCGCGCCAGTGCGACCGTATCGACCGGCAAATCGTCGCGACGCAACGGCGCGATAGGAAGCAATTCATTTCGCATGCGTTTCGATCCCAATCATTGAAACTCAATCGATCAAGTTTTTAAATAAGTGCTGGCGATCAATGAGGGCAGGTTATTCCCAAAGGTTGGGAAAGGCACGCCGAAAGCGGATTAAAGTTGAGGCAGAATCTGACTCGAATAAGCAATACCACGACATCGCCCTGTTTTCATCGGTCCATTCGTTGTGTCAAAGCCTCATTTCGGGATAGCCTGGCTTCAACATGGCACTAATTGCTGTATTGTTCTCTGCGGCTGTCAGCCCAGCCTTTGCCGGGTTGCGCACGCTTGTGCACGACCCGCATCGGCATACAGATTGAAAGCTTTCGCACGGCTCGCGTTACCGTTCCATTCAGATTTGATCCCGTTTTACTCGTTGGTGTAGCAGACTGTCCCCAACCGGGGACTGCGTACTTATGACAATAGGAGAAAGTTGAATGAAAGCATTCCCGGCAATGAAGATGATCGGCGGCGCGCTGATCGTTCTGGCGTCCCTCAATGCCTATGCACAAAGCAGCGATGCTGCCGCGCCTGCAGCCGCGACGTCGGCGCCGACGGCCAAGCAGACCAAGGCGGCCAACCGCGCCTTGCAACGCAAGGTCCGCAGCGCGCTGTCGAAGACGAAGGGCGTGAGCGTGGCGAACATCACCGTGCGCGCGCGCGACGGTGACGTGACGCTGGAAGGTTCGGTGCCGGAACAATCGCAACTCGACCTCGCGACGAAAGCAGCGCAAGGCGTGCCGGGCGTGAAGTCGGTCAAGAACGCGCTGACGATTCGTGCTGAAGGCGGCCAGTAACCGGATAGCTTTGCTGTAAAGAACAGGTGGGCGCCATTGTCCGGCTGCGCGACATTGGTGCCCCCCGATCGGTGCCGAACCGGTTGGTCCGGCGCCGTACCGTGCAATTCGGCCGGCAGGACGCGCGTCCACTCGCTGCATATGCCATCCATTGCCGCCACGCGGGTCACACCAGCCGCGCAGTTCTGCGCAGGCGATCTTTCTCCACGAAACTTCTTTCCTTTGCGCCGCGACGAGCCCGCCGCCTGGGACATCATTAGTCTGTCACCAATGCAGCGCCAGAACATGGCGAAATCGCGTTCGCCGAAATCTATCCTTTATAATTTAATAAGTTACGGCTCGTTGTTGACACACTGGTTTAACAATTCGCCCGCGTCAATCCGGGGCGATGCCACAGCGTCCCAGTCCTCGACAAGCATTCAAAGGAAGCCCGCATGAGCGCACCCTCGCCCGTCCTGCCCCGCTGGACCATCGTCGCGCCGTTTATCGCGTGGATCGTGCTCGGCGCCGCGTATGCGATGCCGGGCAATGGGCTGCTGCTCGCGCTGGTCGGCGTGGCGCTATGCGCGGCGGTGTTCACTGCGGTACACCATGCGGAAGTGGTCGCGCATCGGGTCGGCGAGCCGTTCGGCACGCTGGTGCTGGCAGTGGCCGTGACCGTCATCGAAGTGGCGCTGATCGTGTCGGTGATGCTGACCGCAGGCCCCGAAAAAGCCGGCCTCGCGCGCGACACCGTGTTCGCGGCGGTGATGATCGTGTGCAACGGGCTCGTCGGTCTTTGCCTGCTGGTGGGTGGCATCCGCCATCTGGAGCAGGATTTCCAGAGCCGCGGCGCGGCCGCCTCGCTGGCCGTGCTCGCGTCCTTGTCCGTGTTGACGCTGGTCATGCCGAACTACACGACCTCCCGCGTTGGTCCGATCCTGTCGGCTTCGCAACTGGCGTTCGCCGGGATCTCGTCGCTGGTGTTGTATGGCGTGTTCGTGTTTGTGCAGACCGTGCGCCATCGCGATTACTTCCTTGCCGGCGTGCCCGACGAAGACGTACATGCCGCGCCGCCGAGCGCCGGCCTCGCACTCGTGAGCGGCGTGCTGCTGCTGGTGTGCCTCGTCGCCGTGGTGCTGCTCGCGAAGGTGCTGTCGCCGATAGTCGAAACCGCGGTGCAGAATGCGGGCGCGCCGCCGGCGGTGGTCGGGATCATCATTGCCGCGCTGGTGCTGTTGCCCGAAGGCCTTGCAGCCGTGCGCGCGGCGCGCGCCGACCGCTTGCAGAACAGCCTGAATCTCGCGCTCGGCTCGGCGCTGGCGAGTATCGGCCTGACCATTCCGACCGTCGCCGCCGTCTTCCTGTACACCGGGCAGCCGCTCGTGCTCGGCATCAACGGCAAGGAGACCGTGTTGCTGGCGCTGACGCTCGTGGTCGGCACGCTCACGCTCAGCACCGGACGCACGACGATTCTGCAAGGTGCCGTGCATCTGTCGCTGTTCGCGGCATATCTGTTCCTGTCGTTCGCGCCCTGACGCGGCGCAGGCGGCCGGCGCGCTGCCTGCCGCGCACTACGCGCCGCCCTACTCCTGCCAATGCTCCGCGATCCAGTCGCGGAACAGATTCAGCTTCTGCTGATGCGCGACTGAGTCCGGATACACGAAGTAATAGCGCCAGCCGGTCTTGAGCACCGTATCGAACGGCCGTACCAGACGCCGCGCCGCGACATCCTCGTCGATCAGCGCAAGGTCGCTGATCGCGACGCCGAAGCCCTGCAACGCGGCGTTGGTCGCCATGTCGAGCGTATCGAAGCTCGGGCCGTGTTCGGCGTCGATCGAACCGGCGTCCACGGCATCCGTCTCGCCCACCTTGGCGAGCCACATTTTCCAGTCGCGATGATCGCGCGTGGGATGCAGCAGCGTGTGGCGCGCGAGGTCCGCCACCTGCGCGAGCGGCTTGTCCTTCAGCAGATCGGGCGCGCATACCGGCGTCAGACGCTCCTCGAACAACGGCACGGTCTGCACGTCCGCACCGGGCGACGATGCGTAAATGATCGCGGCGTCGAACGGTTCGCTCTGGAAATCGACGGCGTGTTGCCAGGTCGTGGTGATCTGCACATGCAGCTCGGGATACTCGGCCTGGAAGCGCATGATTTTTGGCAGCATCCAGCGCATCACGCAGGTCGGCACCTTCAGCGCCAGATCGGTGCGCTGCCGTGTCAGACGCAACGAAATCTCCTCGATGCGGGCAAAGCTCTCCTTGACCGCGGGCAGCAGCATCTCGCCTTCGGCGGTCAGCGTCAGGCCTTTCGCGTGCCGCCTGAAGAGCGGAAACTTGTAGTAATCCTCGAGCGCGATGATCTGCCGGCTCACCGCGCCTTGCGTCAGGCACAAGTGATCGGCGGCGCGCGTAAAGCTGCGATGGCGCGCGACGGTTTCGAAAATCTGCAGCGCATTGAGCGGCGGAAGGCGTCGCATCGTGATATCCGGAATCAGAAAAAGTCATTGCGCGGGCGGCGCAGCGCGAGTCGCCAGTACGCCCGCCAGGTCCACAGGATACGCGATCCGAAATAACCGCACGAGAGGCGAATAGGCAAACCTGCATGCATTCGGCTCATGGCGCCGCCGGACGGACAGCGGTGAGCCGCCCTTTTCGCACCGGCACGGAGCAAAACGCAGTATCCGCCGCACCAGAACCGAGCTTTCCTCATGGCTCGGCGGCGATCACATCGGCGCACAAAGCATGGACGTTAACCCGTATGCGCCACGGAATGGGTGCTCCCGCCGGACGAGCGGCGTCGACGCCGCCCGTCACCCAGGCGTCGAAGCATGAGCTTACGTCATGCCGCCCATGCGCATATTTCGTTTGTTGAGGGATTTTGGCAAACCTAGAGTGCATCAACGCGCGGCACATCCGGCACTCAGCGCGCAAACCGGCGACGCACGGCAACGCAAGTCAGCGGCGCAGCGGCAGCGGTCACTCGCGAATCTCACCAGGCAACAGGCGTTCATCACAGGAGACCGCCATGCAAGAAATCAAACGGGCCCGAAGGCAGGTCATCAAGGCGATCGGTACGGCGCTGGCGGCGTCCACGTTGCCCATGCCGTTCATCAACCTGCGCGCCCAGGAGCAGAACTTCAGCGGCAAGACGCTGCGCCTCTTGACCTGGTCGGACGATACCGGCGCGGCCGCGCTGCGCAATATCGCCGCCAGCTTCACGGCCAAGACCGGCGCCAAGGTGATCGCCGATCGCGCCGACGGCACCTCCGGCATGGTCGCCAAAGTCAAGGCCGCGGGCGAGCGCCCGACCTACGACGTGATCACGCTGGCCGGCGTCGGCGCGGCGGGTCTCGGCGACGCGGGTCTGCTGATGAAGCCCGATCTCGACAAGCTGCCGAACCTCAAGGACGTCGCGCCGCAATACCGCACCGGCGCGAACGGCTTCGGTGTCGGCTATCTGCTGTGGTCGGACGGATTGATCTACAACACGGCGACGGTCAAGAACGCGCCGACGTCATATGAAGCGCTGTGGGACCCGAAGTACGCCGGCCGGTTGTTCCTGCCGCCGCCCGAATGGGCCGAAGCGGTGGACCTCGCGATCATCGCCGCGAAAATGAACGGCGGCTCGCAGCAGAACATCGAGCCGGGTTTCAAGAAGCTGATGCAGCTCAAAGACCGCGTGATGACGCTCGGCGAGAACCCGAACCAGGTGGCCGACCTGTTCCGCACCGGCTCGCTCGATATCGGCGGCATCTATTCGCCGGCCTTTTTCCCCGATCAGATCCGCAAGCCCGAGTACAAGATGGGCGTGACCTACGGGATGAAGGAAGGCTTCGCCACGCAGCTGATGTTCACCGTGATCCCCAAATCGCATCCGGGCGACAGCGACCTGATCCACGCGTTCATCAATCACTCGCTCGACGCGGGCGTGCAAGGCCGCATGGCCGCCGACGTGCTGAACGGGCCGGTCAATTCGAAGGCGGTGATTCCCGCCGCCAGCCGCGCGTTCGTGCCGAGCCCGCAGCAGATCGCCGAGAAAGCCGTGCTGCATGACGACAAGGCGCTCGCCGCCGTGCAACCGGCATGGATCAAGCGCTATACCGAGATCTTCTCGGCATGACGGCGATGCTTGCGCGCTTTTCGCGGCGTGCTTCGGCGGCGTCGGATCCGGCTTTGGAGCCGCAGGCGGAGTTGGGCGCGGGGCCCGGCACCCCGCCGGACCAGCCCGCCGCCGCCGCGCTGGCGAAGGCGCGGCCGTGGCTGCTGCTCACGCCGATCCTGCTGTTTCTCGCGTTGCTCGGCGCGGCCGCGCTGGTCGTGCTGCGCATGAGCTTCGGCACGCCGGGCAACGAGTGGCGCGGCTTCACGCTGCAAAACTACGCGGACCTGCTCGACGGCTACTTCATCAAGTCGCTGTGGCTCACGTTGCGGCTCGCGTTTCAAAGCATGATCTGCGCGGTGGTGCTGGCGATTCCAGTCGCGCTGGCCATGGCGCGCACGAAGTCGCGGCTCGCGCGCCGGCTGCTGCTCGCCGGCGTGCTGCTGCCGCTGCTCGTCAATCTGCTGCTGCAAGGCTACGGCTGGCTGATCATTCTCGGCCCGGCCGGACTGCTCAATCACGCGTTGCTCGGCAGCGGCCTCGTTGAGCGTCCGGTGATGTGGCTGTATCGCGAGCATGGCGTGTTGCTCGGCCTGATCCAGACCGCGTTTCCGCTCGCCGTGCTGCCGCTTTCGAGCGCGATGCGCGCCGTCTCGATCTCCTATGAAGAAGCCGCCGCGACGCTCGGCGCAAGCCGCTGGCAAACGCTGCGTCACGTGTTGTTGCCGCTCGCGATGCCGGGCCTCGTGTCGGGCGCGCTGCTGGTGTTCGCGTACAACGCGAGCGCATTCGCCGTGCCCTTGCTGCTCGGCGGACGGCGCGTGCCGATGCTCGCCGTGCTGGTCCACGACCAGGTCGCGCCGTTGCTCAACTGGCCGGCGGCGTCCGCATCGGGTGTCGTTTTGATGATCGCCACGCTCGCCGTCATGGCGGTTTCGCAGCGCCTCGTGCGCCGCACGCAGCGTCTTGCCGAGGAGCCCCACGCATGAGCACGCCGCTTTCCACCCCGCGTTTGCCTGGGCAGTCGCCGCGCTCGCCACGTCTGCCGCGTTTTCCGTTCGTGCCGCGTCTGTCGAATACCATGCCCGGCCAGCTCGGCCGCGCTACCGCGCTCCTCGCTGCGATCGTGCTGTTCCTCGCCGCGCTGCCCATCCTTACGATGATCACGATGTCGTTCAGCGCGGCCGACACGCTCGAATTTCCGCCGCACGCGTACAGCCTGCATTGGTATCGCGCCGCGTGGCACAGCTTCGTGTCGCCGGATGCGAGCGACTCGCTGTCGATGGGCGCCGCGTTGACCACGAGCCTCGTCGTCGCGCTCTCGACGATGCTGATCGCCACGCTCGTCTCGGTGCCCGCCGCCTACGCGCTGAGCCGCTACCGCTTTCGCGGCAAGCCCGCGGTGGAACAACTGGTCGCGCTGCCGCTCGTCTATCCGCTGGTGATGCTCGGCCTGTCGCTGCTGCTGGTGTTCAACGTGCTGCCGGTCGAACTCGGCGTGTTCCGCCTGATCATCGCGCATGTGATTCTGGCGCTGCCGTTCACGGTGAAAAATTGCGCGGCCTCGGTCGCGTCCATCGGCCCGGAGTTCGAGGAAGCCGCCTGCGTGATGGGCGCGAGCCCCGGCCGCGCGTTAGTCGACGTGATCCTGCCGCTGATGCGCCCCGGCATTCTCGCCGGCATGCTGTTCGCGTTCATCGTGTCGTTCAACGAGTTCACCGTGACCTTCTTCCTGTACGGCATCGATACGATGACGCTGCCGGTGTGGCTCTACAGCCGCACGGTGTCCTCGCTCGATCCGACCGTGTTCTGTTTCGCCGTCGTCATCGTCGTGATCGACTTCGCGCTGATCTGGCTGCTCGAAAAGCTGATCGGTGACGAAGGGGTCGCACTTTGAGCGCGCCGCTCATTCCACCCGCCGCGCGCGCATGACGTCACTTTGCTGGAGCATCCGATGACCCATCTGACCTTGCAGGCCGTGACCCGCCGCTTCGGCGCGGCGCATGCCGTCGACAACGTTGATCTGAGCGTGCCCGACGGCAAGCTGGTGTGCTTTCTCGGCCCGTCCGGCTGCGGCAAGACCACGCTGCTGCGGATGATCGCCGGCCTCGAAACGCCGAGTTCGGGCAGCATCCATTTCGCGGGCCGCGATATCACGCGCTTGCCGGCCAATCAGCGCGACTTCGGCATGGTGTTCCAGTCGCTCGCGCTGTTTCCGCACATGACGGTCGCGCAGAACGTCGCGTATCCGCTGAAGCTGCGCAAGACCCCGAAAGAGCAGCAGACGCGCCGCGTCGCCGAACTGCTGGAGCTTATCCAGTTGCCGCATATGGCGAACCGGCCCGTCACGCAACTCTCGGGCGGCCAGCGCCAGCGCGTGGCGATTGCGCGCGCGATCGCGTCGCAGCCGAAACTGCTGCTGCTCGACGAGCCGCTCTCCGCGCTCGACGCCAAGCTGCGCGAAGCGATGCAGGTGGAAATCCGTCTGCTGCAACAACGGCTCGGCATCACGACGATCATGGTCACGCACGATCAGCGCGAAGCGATGACGATGGCCGATGAAATCGTCGTGATGGAGAAAGGCCGCATCGCGCAGGTCGGCAAGCCGCTCGACATCTATCGCGATCCGGTCAGCGAGTTCGTTGCCGACTTCATCGGCCTCGGCAATATCCTGCCCGTCACGTACGATGGCGGTGGCGGCGTGAGCTTGCCGGGCGGCCGGCGCATCGCGCTCGCGCAGAGCGCGCGCGTGCCGGAGTCCAGCACCGCGATCCGCTTGCTGATCCGGCCGGAAGACATCTGCGTAAGGACGGCATCGACAGCGTCGGCCGCCGGCGACGCCGACGGAGCGAACCGGCTCGCCGGCACCGTCACGTTCATTCGCGACGTGGGCGCGTCGCTCGAAGCGACGATCGACTGCGCGGGCTTCACGTTGACCGCCGCGACCACGCCGCGCGAAACGCCGGGGCTCACGCTCGGCATGCCGGTGCTCGCGGAGTTGCCGCCGCACGCGTGCAAGCTGATTGCGGCGCGTTCCACGCATTGAGCGCGCCCGCCGTGATTGCACTTACCGCAACCCATACCAATACCTACGCTTTCGACAGAGGACACATCATGAATCAGCGCCCCGTTGCTCACTCGCAGACCCGCCGCGTGTTCGCCACGCTCGCCGCCGCGCTCGCCTTCACCGGCGCCGGCGCACTATGCGCGTTGCCGTCGGCCGCGCATGCCGATGCGCTCGACAACATCGCGAAGTCGGGCACGGTGCGCATCGGCGTATTCGAGGACTATCCGCCGTTCGGCTCGATCGGTCCGGACATGAAGCCAATGGGCTACGACATCGACGTCGCCAACCTGATCGGCAAGACGCTCAACGCGAAGGTCGAACTCGTGCAGGTCACGGGCGACAACCGCATGGCCTACCTCGCCGACCACAAGGCGGACATGCTGCTGTCGGTCGGCCAGACGCCGGAGCGCGAAAAGGTGATTGACTTCTCGCTGCCTTACGCGCCCTACTACCTCGCCGTGTTCGGCCCGAAGTCGCTACAGTTGAAGAACGCCGCCGACCTCGCCGGCAAGTCGATCTCAGTCGCGCGCGGCACGCTGGAAGACCTGAGCGTGACGAAGATCGCGCCGCCCTCCGCCAACATCAAACGTTTCGACGATCCGAACGGCGCAATTTCGGCGTTTCTTTCTGGTCAGGTACAGTTGATGGTAGTCGGCAACGACGTCGGCGCCACGATTCTCGCGCGTCATCCGGCGAACGATCCGGAGCAGAAGTTCTCGCTGTTCAGCTCACCGGATCACGTTGGCCTGAACAAGAACGAGCCGCGCCTGAAACAGAAAGTCGACGAAACGATTGCCAAGGCCCGCAAGGACGGCACGATGAACGCGATCTCGCAGAAATGGCTGCGCGCGCCGCTGCCGGCCGACCTTTAAATTTTTGCGCGGAGTTTGACCTCACGATGAGCGCGACGCCATGACCTATGCGTTCGATTTCAGCGGCTTCGGCCTCTATGCGGGGATGCTCGTGCACGGCGCCGCCGTGACTCTCGGGCTTACCGCGCTCTCCACGGTGCTCGGCGGCCTCGTCGGGATCGGCGGCGCGAGCATCGCGGTGGCTGGGCCGAAATGGGCGCGCTGGATCGTGGCGAGTTACGTGGAGCTGATCCGCAATACGCCGTTCATCGTGCAGCTGTTCTTCGTGTTCTTCGGCTTGCCGAGCCTCGGCATCCATATCGACGAAATCCAGGCCGCGATTCTCGCGATGACCGTCAATCTCGGCGCGTACGCGATCGAGATCGTGCGCGCCGGCATCGATTCGATTCCGCGCGGCCAGGTCCAGGCGGCGCAGGCGCTCGGTCTGCATGGACGGCAGGTGTTCCGCCACGTCGTGCTGCCGCAGGCGATCGCCAATGTGTTTCCCGCGCTGCTCAGCCAGGTGCTGATCGTGATGCTCGGCTCGGCGGTGGTGTCGCAGATCTCGGTGCCCGATCTGACCTATGCGGCCAACTTCATCCAGTCGCGCAACTTCCGCTCGTTCGAGAGTTACTTGATCATCACCGCGACCTATTTGCTGATGTCGATCGTGTTGCGACAGATCCTCAACCGCTTCGGACGGGGTCTGTTCGCGGGGCGTGTCGCGCGCGGCAACGACAGCGCGCCGCGTAGCTGGCGCAGCCGCCTGATGTGGCGCGGCGCGCGCACTCTGCCGACGGAGCGTTGATCATGATCGAATTCACGCTGTGGGATATCGCCCGCAATCTGTTGCTCGCCGCCCGCTGGACGGTGTTGCTGTCGTTGATCGCGTTCGTCGGGGGCGGTGTGGTGGGGCTGTTGCTGCTCGTGATGCGCGTGTCGCCGGTTGCGTGGCTGCGCCGCATCGTCGTGCTGTATGTGGAAGTGTTTCAGGGCACGCCGCTCCTGATGCAGCTGTTTCTCGCATTCTTCGGCTTGCCGTTGCTCGGCGTGGACGTGTCGCCGTGGGTCGCGGCGACCGTCACGCTGACGCTTTATACGAGCGCGTACCTGGTGGACATCTGGCGCGGCTGCGTCGAAGCGGTGCCGAGCGGTCAGTGGGCCGCGGGCGCGAGTCTCGGCATGACGTTCAGCCAGCAGTTGCGCTACATCGTGTGGCCGCAGGCGCTGAAGATCGCCGTCGCGCCGACGGTCGGCTTTCTCGTGCAGGTGGTGAAAAGCACGGCGCTCGCGTCGATCATCGGCTTCACCGAACTGACCAAGACCGGCACGATGATCACCAACGCCGCATTCCGTCCGTTTCCGATCTATGGGATGGTCGCGATGATCTACTTCGCGATGTGCTTCCCGTTGACGTGGTATGCGCGAGTGCTCGAAAAGCGGCAGAAGGTCGGGCAGCGTCGTTGAAGACTTGGCGTGCGCGAGTCGTCCTCAGCACGCGCATCTGTGAAAAAAACGGCAACCGTGTTGTGCACGGTTGCCGTTTTTTTGCGCTTGCTTTTGCGCTTTTTTGCACTGCTCGACAGCGCCGCGCTAACGCCTAACGCGCCGCCTGCGTCGACTTGCGCAGCTTCGCCACTTCAGCCGCCGTCACCGCGGGCGCGCCGTTGTTCCAGCCGGCCCGCACGAACGTGAGCACATCGGCGATCTGCTGGTCGTCGAGCACCGGCGCGAACTTCGGCATCGGGTAAGGCGCGGGTACACCGCCGACCACGAGGTCCTCGGTGCCGTTCAGCGTGACGTTGACCAACGACGACGCGTCCTTGTCCAGCACGTTCGGATTGCCGGCCAACGGCGCCAACATCGGCGCAAAGCCACGGCCGTCGACGCCGTGACAGTGCATGCAATACGCCGTATAGACACGCGCGCCGGCATCGTTCGCGGGGCGGTTCAACGACACTCTGGTCGCCTGCGGATCGAACGTATAAGGCGGTGCGCCGCTGCCCCCCGCCGGCGGCAATGACTTCAGATAAGTCGTCATCGCCGCGCTGTCGGCGTCGCTCATGTGCTGCGTGCTGTTGTTGATCACGCTGGTCATCGAGCCGAACGCCGACGCATGGCGATTCGCGCCGGTCTTCAGGAACGCCTGCAAGTCCTGATCGTTCCAGCGACCCAACCCGACGTTGTGCGCGCCAGTCAGATTCGCCGCGAACCACCCGTCGAGCAGGCCGCCGGTGAGGAACTCGCTGCCGCGTTCATCGAGCGCCTTCTCCTGGAACGCGATGCCGCGCGGCGTATGGCATGACCCGCAGTGCCCGAGCCCCTGAATCAGATATGCACCGCGATTCCATGCGGCATCCTTGCCCGGCTTGTCCTGATATGCGCCCTTTTCCAGGAACGCCATGTTCCAGAACTTCAGCGGCCAGCGCATGTTCAACGGCCATTTGATGTCCGGCTCGCGGTTCGCCTGCTGCACCGGCGCGACGCCGCTGATAAAGAACGCGTACAGCGCCTTCATGTCGTCGTCGTTGATTTTCGCGTAGGACGTATACGGCATCGCCGGGTACAGGTTGTGGCCGTCTTTCGCGACGCCTTCGCGCATCGCCCGCGCAAAGTCCTGTTCCGTGTAGCTGCCGATGCCGGTGCGCGGATCGGGCGTGATGTTGGTGGTGTAGATCTGGCCCATCGGCGTATTCATCGGCAGGCCGCCCGCGAACGGCTTGCCCTTGGGCGCCGTGTGACAGGCGACGCAATCGCCGAGCTTCGCCAGATACGCGCCGCGCTGCGCCAGCGCCTGGTCGGCCGGAGCGGCCGCATGAGCCGGCGCCTGCCCGATGAACGGCAGCGCCACGCACAATGCCGCGCCGAGACCCTTCAGTGTGTTTTTCATGTCCGGGCTCCCGTCACGCGGTTTTCAACTGGCTGCCGACCGGCAATTGCCGCAGCCGCTTGCCGGTGGCCGCGTAGATCGCGTTGGTCAACGCGGGCGCAAGCGCCGCCGTGCCTGGTTCGCCGATGCCGCCGGGCGCCTCGCTGCTCTTCACGATATGCACGTCGATCGGCGGCGTCTGATTGATGCGCAGCATCCGGTAGTCCGTGAAATTGTTCTGCTGGACGCGGCCGTCCTTGATCGTGATCTCGTTATACAGCGCGGCCGTGATGCCGAAGATGATGCCGCCTTGCACCTGCGCTTCGATCGTGTTCGGATTGACCACCATTCCGCAGTCCACCGCGCACACGACGCGCTTGACCGCGACCTCGCCCTGATCGACCGCGACGTCGACGACGATCGCGAAGAAGCTGCCGAATGCGTGCATCACCGATACGCCGCGTCCTTGTCCCTTCGGCAACGCGCTGCCCCAGTTCCCGGCCTGCGTGGCGGTGTTCAGCACATTGAGCGCGCGCGGGGTTTTGCCCAGCAGATCCTGCCGGTATTTGACCGGATCGATTTTCGCCTGCGCGGCGAGTTCGTCGACGAAGCTCTCCACCACGAAGGTGCCGCGCGTCGGCCCCACGCCGCGCCAGAATGCGGTGGGCACCGCGTGCGGTTCCTGGCGCACGTAGTCGATCAACTGGTTCGGCAGGTCGTACGGCAGGTCCGAGGCCACTTCCACGGCGTCGGGATCGAGCCCGTTCTTGAACGCGGGCGGCGCGAAGCGCGCCAGGATCGACGAACCGACAATCCGATGCTGCCACGCGACCGGCTTGCCGTTCGCGTCGAGCCCGGCGGAAATCTTGTCGTAGTAGTACGGCCGGTACATGTCGTGCTGGATGTCTTCCTCGCGCGTCCACACCACTTTCACGGGCGTCGACACCTGTTTGCCGACCTTGACCGCCTGCGTGACCATGTCGAACTCGAGCCGCCTTCCAAAGCCGCCGCCGATCAGATGGTTATGCACGACGATCTTGTCGGCGGGGAGGCCCGTGACCGCGACCGCGGCATCCACCACGCGCGTCGGCACTTGCGAGCCGAGCCAGACGTCGCAGCCGTCGGCGCGCACGTGCACCGTGCAGTTGACCGGCTCCATCGTCGCGTGCGCGAGGAACGGCTGCTGATACACCGCGTCGACGCGCGACTTCGCGTTGGCAAACGCATGGCCAACGTCGCCGTCCTTGCGCGCGACCGCGCCGTTGCGCTCTGAAGCATGGGCGAGATCGTCGACGATCTGCTGCATCGAGATCTTCGCGCCCGCGCCTTCGTTCCACTTGATGTCGAGTGCCTGCACGCCGCGCTTCGCGGCCCACGTGTGGTCGCCGATCACCGCGACCGCGTTGTCGAGCTTGACGACCTGGCGCACGCCGGGGATCTTCTTCGCGTTGGTATCGTCGACGCTCGCGAGTGTGCCGCCGAACACCGGGCAATTCGCGATCGCCGCGTAGACCATGCCGGGCACGCGCACGTCCAGCCCGAACAGCGCGGTGCCGTCCACTTTCTCCGGCGAATCGAGGCGCTTCACCGGCGTGCCGATCAATTTGAAATCTTTTGGATCTTTCAGCGGCACGTTCTGCGGCGGGGGCAGCGTGGCCGCGGCCTCGACGAGTTGACCATAGCCGATGCTGCGATTGCTGGCCGCGTGTATCACCTGCCCGCCCTGCGCATGACAGCTCGCCGGATCGACCTGCCATTGCTGCGCGGCCGCGTTGATCAGCATGATGCGAGCGGTAGCGCCGGCGCGGCGCATCGGCTCCCAGGCAAAGCGGATCGATGTCGACCCGCCGGTCAGCTGCCCGCCGAGCAGCGGGTCCATGAAGAGCTTTTCGTTGGGCGGCGCGTGATCGAGCGTGACCGCGTCGAGCGGCACTTCGAGCTCTTCGGCGATCAGCATCGGGATCGACGTATAGACGCCCTGGCCCATCTCGACTTTCGGAATCACCAGCGTGACCTTGGCCGCGGTGTCGATCTGGATGAACGCGTTCGGCGCGAACACGCCGCTTTGCGGCGCTTCGACCGCGTCGCCGCCGATCACCGATTTGCCGGTCTTCTGATCCTGGCTCGCGGCCGGCATGCTGAAGCCGAGCAGCAAGCCGCCGCCGGCTGCCGCGCCGACCGTCACGCTGAATTTCAGAAAGGTGCGGCGCGACAGCCCGCCTTTGCCGCCTGCGCCCTGTTTAACCGGCTGCGCGCCGTTCTGTGCATCGAGCAATCCCTGGGACATGTCAGACTCCCTTCGCGGCTTGCCTGATCGCCGCGCGAATCCGGTTGTACGTCCCACAGCGGCAGATGTTGCCGGCCATCGCGGCGTCGATATCCGCATCGGTAGGATTGGGATTGCTAGCGAGCAGCGATGCCGCCGACATCACCTGTCCGGACTGACAGTAGCCGCATTGCACGACATCCAGTTCGCGCCATGCCTGCTGCACCTTCTGCCCCGCGGGCGTGCTGCCGACCGCTTCGATCGTGATGACTTTCCGGTCGCCGACCGCCGCCGCCGGGAACACGCACGAGCGCACCGCGACGCCATCGAGATGCACGGTGCATGCGCCGCATTGAGCGATGCCGCAACCGAACTTGGTGCCGGTCAGGCCGACGAGATCGCGCAAGACCCACAACAGGGGCATGTCGGGCGGCGCGTCGACGGTATGGGTCTGACCGTTGATGTTGAGCGTTGTCATAAGCGGCTCCGGGTGGGGATTTATTGTTGGTGAGGCTGTTTAGACAGAGCAGTCGAACAGAAACGCAAAGACTCGCGGTGCTTGTTCGACTCGGCAAACTAATCCGCGCTGCGTTTGCACTGCGGCTGCAACGGCGGATGATGCGCGGCGTGCATGTGCTGAAGGTGACCGGCAAATTGTAGCCGTGGAAAAAGAAGTTTGCCGTGAGGGCGCGCGCGGGCGGTTCGCGCGAGACACGCAGTCGGAGCCAGCCTCACGCGAGGTCCAAACGGAATTCGATTCATGCGTTACCATCGCCGCATCAACGCGAGCCGATTGCCGGCTCGACCCGGCCAGCCACTCCGAAGGAGCAGCACGATGAACGACCAGCAATGCACTCAATTTCTGTCGGACATTCGCAGACCGTTGCTGGCGCTGCACAAGGCCATCCTCGATCACGAACGCGCGATGTATGAAAAAGAGTTCGGTCCGGTGACGCCCGCCGCCTTTTTGCAGGTGCTGATCAACGGTTCCGGGTTCCGCTGGCTCACGCCGCTTTCGACGGTTATTGCGAGCGTCGACGAAATTCTCGACGACAAGGAAGCCGACGCCGCCGACCGGTTCGCCGCAGCCGAAGCCGTCACGGGTCTGTTCTCGCCCGACCTGCCGAACAATATGTTTCTGCCGCGCTATCTGCCGTTGTTGCAGGCCGACCCGGCGATCCTGCATCAGCATGGCCAGGTGTCGCAACTGTTGCGCGGCGTTCAGACGAAGTAAGTGGCGAGCGCGGCGGTGCATCGCGCGGCAGCGCTTGCGCCGCCTGCTCCCGGATTTCCTCACCGTTCAGAACGCACGATTCTGAGCGACCTGGCACCGCCCTTCAAACACCGCACTCGCTTGCGGTCGATCGATTACCAGGCTTGTCTACGGTAGACGACACAAAAAGCACCTTATTTCAGGTCAATTTATCTTCGACTCGTAACAGTGCGGGTTGCGCGCGCCATTGAGCAGCGCATTCAATCGCCCCGTTTCCGAATTTGCCTGGTTTTGCTGACTAAAACAAAGGTGAGCTTCTGCGGGAGATGTCGAATGCCGGTTGAACGCCGCCTACGAGAAGTCGCGCAGCACGCAACGCGCAGCCCTGCTAAGGTAAGGGGACCTCGTTGCGACGCTCACCGCCATGCAAAGCTGGCCGCTCCCCGAAAGCTATACATTCCGCGATCAAACCGTGCGCTACCACGTGACCGGCAACGGTCCGCCGCTGGTGCTGGTTCACGGCACACCGTTCTCTTCGTACGTGTGGCATCGGATCGCCGCGCATCTCGCGCCGGTGCGCACCGTGTATTACTACGACCTGCTCGGCTACGGCCAGTCGGAGCAGCGAGACGGACAGGACGTTTCGCTCGGCATTCAGAATGTGTTGCTCGCGGAACTGCTAGCGCACTGGAAGCTGGCGAGCCCGGACGTCATTGCGCATGACTTCGGCGGCGCGACGTCGTTACGCGCGCATCTGCTCAACGGCTGCGAGTACCGCAGTCTCACGCTGATCGATCCGGTGGCGCTCGCCCCGTGGGGCTCGCCATTCGTGCGGCATGTGCGCGAACACGGCGACGCGTTCGCCGGACTGCCGCCTTATATTCACGACGCTGTGGTGAAAGCGTACGTGCGCGGCGCGATCGCCCGCGAGATTCCGGATGCCGAGCTTGCGCCCTACGTGACACCCTGGCTTGGCGCCACCGGACAAGCCGCGTTCTACCGGCAGATCGCGCAGATGGACCAGCGCTACACCGACGAGGTTCAGGCGCGCTATCCGCACCTGCGCTGCCCGGTGCAGATTTTGTGGGGCGAACAGGATCAGTGGATTCCGCTCGAACGCGGCCGGGAACTGGCTGCCGCGATTCCCGCAGCGCGCTTTCAGGCGGTGCCGGGCGCCGGTCATCTGATGCAGGAAGATGCGCCGGAGGCGATTGTCGCCGCGGCGCTGCAGTGGTTCGATTGACGGTGGAAGGTGCGTGACTAGCCGCGCCCTTGCGGCAGATACGGCATCGGATCGATCGGCTTGCCGTCGTGGCGCAGCTCGAAGCCCACGGACACGCGCGAGTTGTTTTCGTCGCCCATCTCCGCGATCTGCTGTCCTTGCCGAACGATGTCGCCGATCTTCACCAACAGCTTGCGGTTATGCGAGTAGGCAGTCAGAAAGTCCTTGTTGTGCTGGACGATGATCAGACTGCCATAGCTGTTCAGACCCGTGCCGGCGTACATCACCTTGCCGTCGGCGGCGGCCCGCACCGGATCGCCCGGCTTGCCGCCGATTTCGATGCCGCGCGTTTCGCCCGGCTGGAATGCTTCGACCACGCGACCGCCCGCGGGCCACGCCAGCGCGACGCGGTTCGCATGCCGCATGGTCTGCTGCGTGACTTCGCGCGCCTCTTCGGCCGTAGGCCTTGCCGCAGCGGGTTGTGCCGGGAGCGCCGCCGCTGCCGATGAGGATGACGCCTGCTGCGCCGCGAGCGAAGCGGCCGGCGCGGAAACCGCCGCTGCCCCGGCGTTGGCTGTGTTGGCTGTGTTGGCTGTGTTGGCTGTGTTGGCTGTGTTGGCTGTGTTGGCTGTGTTGGCTGTGTTGGCTGTGTTGGCTGTGTTGGCTGTGTTGGCTGCGGCCGCCGCATTGGCTGCATTCACCGCCCGCACCGTTTCCGGCGACGCCACATGCAGCACTTGCCCCAACTTCAGCCGCGACGATCCCTTCAATCCATTCCATGCCTGCAACTGTTTGACGCTGCAATGATGATGCTGCGCGATACGCGCCAGCGTGTCGCCACGTTTGACGCGATAGACGAGCGGCGGCGCTTTCCTGAGCGGCGTGCCTTCGTCGGCGCCGATCGACAACTGCTTTCCCGCCGACGCGTTATCGGCAACCGACGCGGCTGTCGCCGGCACGCCGGAAGCAGCCACCGGACTCGCTGCCGCGCCACTCTGCGCGTCCTGCTGCCCCACGTTCGCACAACCGCTCATCGCCAGCGCGACCCACACGCCGGTCAGACTGGCCATCATCGTTCTGTCGAAACGCTTTCCCATCTTTGTCCGACTCCTGCGTTATTCATGGGCGGGCCGGATGCCGCGATGTCGCGTGCGAGTCGCGCGATGACGCCGCGCGGACTCCTTCGACACGGCGAGGCCGCCTCGTGCAGCGCTCACCCGATTCCCTGCCGACTACTCCAACCCTTAGCACTTGCCGGATGCCCGGCGCCCGGCGTTTCGCGACCAGCCGGACTTCAGCAAAAAGAGCCCGATTGCCGATTAAAAATTCAGCGGAATTGTAAAGTGCGTTTTACTGAAAACGCGCCGCCTCACACACTCTGATACAAATCTTGCGCATGCACGCAAACATCGTTGCAAATGCAACGTGTACGAGTCGCGCAGGCCCCGATTAGAGGCCTGGTGCGCGCCTCCTGGCGTCGTCGTCTGATCGCATGGAAATGCGCGCGGTCGAGTCGCGCGTGGTCCGCACAAGTTCGTCTGAGCGTGTGCATGCGCGAACATCGCGAACGGACGATACCGGTTGCTTTAACGGCAGACTGGCGCCGGAACTTGAATGACGTTTATCGCAAGCAACGGCCAGCGGTCGGCGGACAGCCGGCGGGCCTGGCCGACGCGCTTGCGGCTGCGCGCGTCGGCCAGACGCGCCCTAGCTGTAGTACTGCCCCTCGTACTTCACATAGCCCACCGGATGATGGGTGAAGTGCAGCACTGGCAGAACGGGATTGGAATTGTCGGCGGTGGGATAGGCGCTGGCTTCGGGAATGTACTCGCCTTGCGCCTCGATCGGCTGCCCTGCCTGGAGGCCGGGGATTTCCTGCGCGAGTCCTTCGTTGTCGCCGAAACGCACGGCGACGAATACCTCGGTGCCCACCAGGTTCTGCGTGCCGCCTTCGAACTTCAGCACCTTGTCGATCTTGATGACGAAGTGCTGATGATTGGCGCCGTGGTGGTTTTCCGGGCCCGCGAACACTTTGCTGATCGTGCCTTGCACACAGGCGAGCGGTGCGCCCAGCGAATGAACGTAACGATGATGCGGAAGAATCTGCGTCGCGCGATTGTTCATGAAGTCTCCGTGAAAAGAAGCGTGGCTTACTTACGTCGCCCACTTACGGCGAATTACTTACGGCGAACCCAACGCGCGACGCCGGCCGGCGACAGCGCGATATCGTTTGAGCGAGCCATCGCATCGGAGTTCAGTGCGTGAATTCAGTGAGCAGGACAAGCAGCGCACGCGCTGGGCGAGCTGGCGCGAACGCCACGCTTTCAGAAACCTTCGCACTCATCTTTCGGATAGGTCTGATTCGTTGCGGAGCTCAAACAAAATATGCTTGCGGGTCTTTTTGAAGTCTGCCGGGATCAGGTTCTCCGCATTGCCGGCGCATCGAATGGAAGCCCTTTCCATTGGCATATTTTTTTGCCTCATCGGCCAGAAAAGCGATGAAGGCAGTTGAGGTTCAAGTGGATTCTCTTGGTTCAGCAAGCAGGTTCATAGGCGGATTTTTATTCGGCGCTTTGGTCACCGCGTTCGTCATGGTACTGCTGTGCAATGCCGGCGAATTTTGCCCTTTCATCGCAAGGCTGAGTGCGCTGCAACAGGTCGTCGCAACCGCGCTCGTTTCTTTCGTCATGGTCGATGCAAAACCCCTGGCCTACAAGACCATCTGGCGCGAGCGCCGCTGCAGCTTCGTGCTCGACGAGGACCTGAGCGCCACGTTGCGCGGCAGAACGACCGGCATTCCGGCCGGTGTGATAGTCGGCATTCTGGTTCAGAACTTCGTGGTGAACTGAGCCCGGAGACTGCGAGCCGATGCCGGTGCCATTGCTCGCACCTGTGCTTGTGCCGGTGCCTGCGCCTGCATTGCCGATGCTTGCCGATACCTATGAACCGCAAAGCGCGCGCCTTCGCGAAAACCGTTCACTCTGCGCGCGCATAAGTTCACCACCTGATTGCTGCAACCGGCTACGCGTCAAAACTGGCCACGCAACGGCTCGCTCAATGCCCGTCGTGCTCGCTGTCCAGATGCGCCATCTGCACTTCGTTGTAGCGCGTGCCGGCCACGGCATCCGGCGGAATCGCCGCTTCGATGCGCGCAAGCTCCTCGGCGCTCAACGCCAGTTCGGCAGCGGCCAGCGCATCGGTCAACTGCGCGCGGCGACGCGCGCCGACCAGCGGCACGATGTCCTCGCCACGTGAGAACGCCCACGCAATCGCAAGTTGCGCCGGGTTGGTGCCCCGCGCATCGGCAATCGAACGCAGCGTGTCGACCAGCGCGAGGTTGCGTTCGAGATTCTCGCCCTGGAACCGCGGGCTGACGCTGCGGAAATCTTTCTGCGCGCCACGCTCTTTCGACCACGTGCCGCTCAACAAGCCACGCGACAGCACGCCGTAAGCCGTCACGCCAATGCCGAGTTCGCGGCACACTGGCAAGATCCCGGCTTCGATGCCGCGCGACATCAACGAGTATTCGATCTGCAGATCGGCGATCGGCGCGACCGCCTGCGCGCGGCGCAGCGTCTGCACGCCCACTTCCGACAGCCCGATCTGCCGCACGTAGCCCGCCTTCACGAGATCAGCGATCGCACCGACGGTCTCTTCGATCGGCACCGCCGGATCGAGCCGAGCGGGCCGGTAGATATCGATGTAATCAGTGCCAAGCCGCCGCAGCGTATAAGCGAGGAAATTACGCACCGCCACCGGCCGCGTATCCAGGCCGATCCAGCCGCCCGCCGGATCGCGCAGCCCGCCGAATTTCACGCTGATCACTACGTTCTCGCGCTGGCGTCCTTGCAGTGCGTCGCGGATCAGCATTTCGTTGTGGCCCATCCCGTAGAAGTCACCGGTGTCGAGCAGCGTGATGCCGGCGTGGAGCGCCATATGAATCGTGGCAATGCTTTCGTCGCGGTCGGCCGGTCCGTAGAGATCGGACATGCCCATGCAACCGAGGCCGATCGCGGAAACTCGCGGGCCCTGGCGGCCCAGTTGACGTGTATTCATGGAGTGCATTCCCAAGGTCGTTGGATCGCGTCGAGGAAGGTGCGGGACAGGCCACGCCCGAACAGCATTCTGCGCCTCGCGGGTGCGGGAAGAAAGTCGTTCGGTCGGCCGGATTCGCGAGCGCGTGCCGCAATGGATTGCGGCAATGAACCGCCGCTGGGCAGCGCGCCTAGAACTTATGCCGGATCGCCGCGCGCACCACGACCTGTTTGTTTGTCGACGACGGCGCCTGGGTGCCGGGGATGAACGCGAAGTCGAGAATCGAGAAGGTCTGGTCGCCCGTCACCTGCTGATATTCGCCCTGAATATAGACGTCGGTGCGCTTGGACAGGTTGTAGTCCGCCATCAGGCCGAACGAGTGGATGTGCGGCTTCACGCCGCCGCTCGAAGCATCGTAGGTCTCCATCGTGTACACGTACTGCGCGCCGACGAACAGCACCGGCGAAATCTGGTATTTGCCGTTGACCTCGAAGTTCTGGTACTTCAGCGAGTTCAGCAGCACGCCTGGCGGCACGAGCGGCGTGGTGCCGAGGTAGCCGTTGCCGATCGGGTTCAGATAGTTCGAGTTGCTGTAGACGAAGCCCGCCGTCGCCGGGCCGAAGGTGTACGTGATGCCGCCGCCGAACACACGCATGCGCGCGGCGATGAAACCGGCGTCGTTCGCGGTGATCGCTCCGTTCGCGCCGTTGCCGGGATTGTCGGCCTGTAGATACGCGGCGGCCACCAGCAAGCCGGCGTACGCGTACTGGCCGCCAATGCTGTACGCGCGATTGTTCGCGAAGCCGGTGGCGTTGCTGAAGCTGTAGGTGCCGCCGAACTGGAAGCCGGCGATCGATGGGCTGGTGTACTTGACCGTGTTGTCGAGGCGGAACGTGTTGTCGGTGTTGTCGTTGTCGAGAGGGTGAGAGAACAACGTACCGGCCCAGTTGCCGTTGGCCGTGGTCTGTGCCAGATAGTCGACCACCGAATCGTACTGGCGGCCGAAAGTCAGCGTGCCATACGGCTCCGAACTCAAGCCGACGAACGCCTGCCGGCCGAACATCCGGCCACCCTGCGCGAGCCGCCCCGAATTGAGATCGAAACCGTTCTCGAGCTGGAAGATCGCTTTCAGGCCGCCGCCGAGTTCCTCGTCGCCTCTGAGGCCCCAGCGGCTGCCTTGCGCAAAACCGCTCGCCAGTTCGTACACATGGCCGCGGCCGACGTTATTCGTGTAGTTGATCCCTTCGTCGATCACGCCATACAGCGTGACGCTCGTCTGCGCGTTAGCGGGTGTGGCAAAAGTGGCAGACACAGCGGTGGAGACAGCCAGCGCGAACACTTGCTTGTTCATGAAGATCTCCCTGCACTCGAGTAATGGGACAACTCGATCTGGCCGCTTTGCTTTTCGCTTCTTTGTGCTTCGTTTTGCTTCTTTTTTGCTTCTTCGCTTCTCTGCTCTTTCCCGGCGCTTCGGCAGGCCGGTCTCGATCCCGCCGCGCTTTAGGAAATCCTCACACGCCGTTCGCTGGCCGTCCATTGGGGGACGTGTCCATCTTTTAAAACGTTGCGAAATCTCCACTTCGCACGACTACCTCTTTTTTCCGGACGCGCCTTCAGGTAAGCGGCATCGCCGGTCGAGCCTCGAATCAGGCGACGCGTCGCCGCGTGGGCGCCCTGCACGGTCCGCCGCCGCTTTGTCACAGAAAGAAATATAATCGGGGGCTTTTGCGGCGGCGCAGCGGAACTCCCGTGCCTTCGCAAAGGTCCTCTTACTGCCCCCTGACACCGTGCCTCGCGAGGCAGGTCGAACGTGGCGCATCGGCCCGATGGCCGAATGGGTCGTGAACCCGCCGCAGCACCCCAATCCTATTTCAAAAGCCTTGTGAGGCGCCTGCCGCGCTGCATCAGCGCGCCGTCGCACGGGGCTGCTTTTGGCGCAAACAATGCAACAATCGTCTTCCCGTCTGATCGAGCTGGACTTTTTCCGCGGACTGGTCCTGCTGATCATCGTCGTCGACCACATCGGCGGCAGCATTCTGTCGCGCGTCACACTGCACGCGTACGCGTTGTGCGATGCCGCCGAAGTCTTCGTGTTCCTCGGCGGCTTCGCCACCGCGACGGCCTACGCGGCGCTCGCCGAGCGGCGCAACGAGACGATCGCGCGCAGCCGCTTCCTGCGGCGCTCGCTGGAAATCTATCGCGCGTTCCTCGTCACGGCCGGGCTGATGCTGCTGGTCAGCGCGGTGCTGAGCGCGTTCAGCATCGACGGCCCGAATCTCGCGACCACCGATCTCGACGATCTGATGACCACACCGGTCGCCGCGTTGCGCGACATCCTGCTGCTGCGCCGCCAACCCTATCTGGCCTCCGTGCTGCCGATGTACGCATTCTTCGCGCTGCTGGTGCCGATGATCCTCCCGCTCGCGCGCAGCAAGCCATGGCTGCTGCTGGCCGGCAGCGTCGCGCTGTGGGCCGGCGCGCCGATCATCGACGCCTACCTGCCCGCCGCGCCCGACATGCACTGGGACTTCAATCCGTTCGCGTGGCAGTTGATGTTCGTGCTCGGCGTGCTCGCGCGCTGCCAGCCGGTCTATCAGCGCGTCAGCGCGCACCGGCTCGGCTGGACCGTGAGCGTGCTGGCGTTCGCGGTGGTGGTCGCGGCGGCTTATTTCAAGCTCGTTATCGAACATGGGCCGCTTGCCAGCAGCATGAAGCAGAATCTGTCCTATCTGCGGGCGGTCAACTTCCTCTCCATCGCGTGGCTGGTCGCGAATCTGATCGAGCTCGGCTGGGCGAAGAAGCTCGCGCAATGGCTGCCGTGGGTCGGAGTGATCGGGCGTAAAGGATTGCTGTGCTTCATCGCCGGCGCCGTGATCTCGCTGGTGGTCGACTCCGTGCTGTACGCAGCCACCGATGGTTACCTGAACTACCCGCTCGGACTGCTTGCCGACGCGATCGCGGTCGGCGCCCTGCTGGTCGTCGCGCTAGGCGCGGAGCCGCTCAAGCGCGTCGTCGGGCGCGTCGTCGGCGCGCGGCTTGGGACGTCGCCCTGAGCGGCGCCGCCTGGTGAGCGGCACACGCTGAGCGCCAAGCGCAGCTCATACGCGTCGGCAGGCCCCATCCGCGCCAGCCAATTCGTCTCAAATTCGACACCGATGCTGATAGCATGACTGCCGCGCGCAAGCTCCGCGTCACCCTCTTACCGTGACATGCGTCCATTCCTACACTCCTTATTCGTCCTGCTAGCCGTCGCCGCCAGCGCGCCGGCGTTCGCCAGCACCGTCATCAGCCGCAGCTTCCATTCCGAGGCGCTCGGGCGTGACTGGAACTACACGATCTATCTGCCGACCGGTTACCGTCAGGACGGCGCGCGCATTCCGGTGCTCTATCTCCTGCACGGCAACAACGGCGACGCCAACGACTGGCTCACCCAAGGCCACCTGCAAAGCGCCGCCGACGCGCTGATCGAGCGCAAGGACATCCCGCCCGTGGTGATCGTGATGCCGCAAGGCGGCACGGACTGGTACGTCGACCGCAAGGAGAAGATAGAGACCGCGTTCTTCAACGATCTGCTGCCCGAGATCGAGGCGCACTACGCGGTGTCGACGCAGCGTGGCGGAAGGATGATCGGCGGTGTGTCGATGGGCGGCTTCGGCGCGCTGCGCTACTCGCTGACGCAACCGGAGCTCTTCTGCGGCGCGCTGCTGCTGAGCCCGGCGATCTACCCGAACGAGCCGCCGCGCGCCTCGGCCGCGCGCCACGTCGGCGTGTTCGGCGAGCGGCAGTTCGATCCGCGCATCTGGCACGATCTGAACTATCCGGCGCAGTGGGACCGCTACATGAGCCGGCCGTACCGCCTGCCGATGTTCATCGCCGCGGGCGACGACGACCTCGCGATCCAGGCCGACGCGTCCACGCTGTACACGCATCTTCGGCTAGCGGGCAACCCGGCGGCGCTGCGCATCATCGACGGCGGCCATACCTGGGATGTCTGGAGCGCGCTGCTGCCCGCCGCATTGAAATACACGCTGGGCTGCGTGAAGCCGCCGGCGCTGGAGCATCCGTCGAATCAGCGGCCGTGAGCGGGCGGATTCGCGGCATACGCAGCCGGCCGTCGTAATGCGCGCAAAGCGCGCGTGAAATCCGCTTGAAAAAACCGCCCGCCTAACGCACGAGATCGGTCCACAACACCATCAGCACCGTCATCAGCGCCGGGCCGACGAAGATGCCGAGCAGCCCGAACGTCTCCGCCCCGCCGAGAATGCCGAACAGCACGAGCAGGAACGGCAGCCGCGTCGAGTTGCCGATCAGCACCGGCCGCACGAAGTGCTCGGCGACGAACACCACCACCGAGCCGAACACAACCAGCCCGACGGCCGCCGCAAGCGAGCCTTGCGCGAGCAGCCATAACGCGGCCAGACCGAACGTGATCGGCGCGCAGAACGGCAGCATTGCGGCAATCGCGGTGATGAAGCCGAGCAGCGCGACATGCGGCAAGCCGGTCACGAAGTAGGCAACGCCCAGCAGCGCACCCTCGCCGAGCCCGACCACCACCAGCCCCGACACCGTGCCGCGCACCGCCGCGGCCATCCGTTGAATAAGGTCGGCGCCGTCGTCGCCGAAACCGCGCCGCACGCCTTTGATCAGCGAGCCGGACAGACGCGGCCCCGCCTGGAAGATCACGAACAGCGTGACCAGCATGAACACGAACACCATCACGGCATGCAGCGCGCGCGCCCCGAAGCGGCGGCCGAGCATCATCGCCGTGGTGCTGTGCAGGCCCTTCATCGCCGCCGAATCGCGCAGCGGCTGGGCGAGGTTGGCCTGCCACCACGCTGAAATCTGCTCCACGCCGAACGGCAGACGCTCGATGAAGTCCGGCATCGCGATACCGGTTTCCCGCACACCCTTGAACCATTCGTTCAGGTCGTGGGCCTCGCGCAGCGCCTGGGCGATGCCGATGCCGACCGGCAGCACCACCAATAGCGCAATCGCGAGCGTGAGCAGCGCGGCGATCAGCGTCGTGCGGCCGGTGAACCAGTGGTTGCCCTCGACCTTGCGCAACAGCGGCCATAGCGCGATCGCGACCACGCCGGCCCACGCGACCGGCGCGAGGAAATCGCGCACGACCCACAGCGCGAGCAGCACCAGGCCGATGTACAGCACGAGCGAGGCCGCCCGCTGTTTTTTCCGGCGATCGGGGGTGCCGGGCCGTTCGGCGGGGTTCTCGGGTGGGCGTGAAATCATGTGAGCTCTAGTCTTTTTGGAGAGGTGCGCGCGAGCCGACCGGAAGATTGCAAACCCGCTACACTTGCGCGCACGGTCGGTTCATCGACAGTCACATCTTAAAGGAAGCGCCGCCCCGCCTTTGCAGACGGCGCTTTCGTCGCGCTGCGGACAACACAGCGTTGCAAAAATGCGCACTATTAAAAATTTACATAATAACAGCCGGTAACGCCCGTCATTTCGGTCGATCGTGAATGTCAAGCGGCATTGTTTCTATTTGCAGAACAGTGTTTCAACCGCTGCACAATAGCTATCCGGCGCTCGCAGGACTACATTCGGCTCTCAACAAAACGGAGCCGATGATGATGACCTTAGAGTCCATCCCCCTTGACGGTACCAATGGCGTACGCATCGAAATCCTCGAGCGCTCCGACACGACGCTGGTGATCCGCTGGGTCGAGCCGGGGCGCTGTCATTACGGCGAGCAGCGCTGGCGGCGCAGGTCGGCGCATACGTCGGGCACCTGCGCGGTGTCGCGCCGCAAGATCCGCCGCGGCGACGCGGTGTTCAAGCCGGCGGAACGGCCGGCGCCGTCGAATGCCTCCGCGATGATCTGCGCTGAAATTCTGGAGCCGCTGGCGGAAGCCGCCTGACGCTTCTTTCCGGCGTGCCTGCCGCTCTGGCCACGCGTCGGCCATACGCCGGCCACGTTTTGAAACCGCTTTGTCCTGATTTGTTGATCTCGCGTTGATTTTTTCGCCCTGACCATTGGTTGGCGTTTTTGCCGGCGGCGCGCGTCGCATGCCGCGCCCACCTGCCCGGCAAGCCGGTCCCCGCACGAAACGCACCCAGCCAACCAGGCCGCGTGGCGCGTCGGGTCCAACACCCTCCGATTGCGGCCCTCCGCCACGTGCGCTAAGGTGGACCTCATTGCGTAAAGCCAGCCGCCCGCTCCCCGCGCGACGGCATGGCGACCCGCATTTCCATCACCGCGCCGCGTCCGTTGCGGCGCCGTTTAAGGGCCCACCATGGCAGAAGACACGGCGCACCCCCGCGCGGCATCGGCGCCTCCCACTTCCCCTGCTCTTCCCGTCGCACCCCAGCAATTTTCCGTCGACGTCCTGCTCGAAAAATACGCGAAGGGCGCCGAGCAATCGGCTGACGACGTGTTCAAGCGCGTCGCGCGCGGCGTCGCCGAGGCGGAGCCGCCCGAGCTGCGCGAATCGGTGGAAGCGCTCTTCGTCGACAATCTGCGGCACGGCGCGCTCGGCGCCGGCCGCATCATGAGCGCGGCGGGCACCGGCATCGCCGCCACGCTGATCAACTGCTTCGTGCAGCCGGTCGGCGACGCGATCCAGGGCGTCGACGAACAAGGCCTGCCCGGCATCTACGTCGCGCTGCTGCAGGCGGCCGAAACCATGCGCCGCGGCGGCGGCGTCGGCTACAACTTCTCCGCGATCCGGCCCAAGGGCGCGCGCGTGCACACCACCAGTTCGTCGGCGTCCGGGCCGTGCAGCTATATGGACGTGTTCGACGCCTCGTGCCGCACCGTCGAAAGCGCCGGCTCGCGGCGCGGCGCGCAGATGGCCGTGCTCGATTGCAACCATCCCGACCTGCTCGAATTCATCGAGGCCAAGCATTCGAAGGGCCGCTGGAACAACTTCAACGTATCGGTCGGCGTCACCGATGAATTCATGCGCGCGGTCGAACAGGATCAGCCCTGGCAACTGGTGCATCGCGCCGAGCCATCGCCGGCGCTGCGCTCGGCCGGCGACGTGCGGCAACGCGAGGACGGCCTGTGGGTGTACAGCGAGCGCCCCGCCCGCGAGATCTGGGATCGCATCATGCGCTCCACGTACGACGTCGCGGAACCGGGCATCGTGTTCATCTCGCGGATGAACGAGGACAACAATCTGCGCGCCGTCGAGACCATTCGCGCCACCAACCCGTGCGGCGAGCAACCGCTGCCGGCGTATGGCTGCTGCAATCTCGGGCCGTTGAACCTGACGCGCTTCGTGGTCGATCCCTTCGCGCAGATGCAAGGCCGCCAGCCCTCGTTCGACTGGGACGGCCTCGCGCAGCGCACCCGCACCCAGGTGCGCTTTCTCGACAACGTGCTCGACGTGACGCTGTGGCCGCTGCCGCAGCAATACGAGGAGTCGCGCGCGAAGCGGCGCATCGGCGTGGGCTTCACCGGACTGGGCGACACGCTCGTGATGCTCGGCTTGCGCTACGACTCGCAGGAAGGCCGCTTTTTCGCCGTGCGTATTGCGCAGTTGATGCGCGACGAGGCGTATCGCGCGTCTGTGGAGCTGGCGAAAGAGCGCGGCGCGTTTGCGCTGTTCGACGCCGAGCGCTATCTGGAGGCCGGCACTTTCGCGTCGCGCCTGCCCGAGGACATCAAGCAGGCGATCCGCCGTGACGGCATCCGCAACAGCCATCTGCTGTCGATCGCGCCGACCGGCACCGTGAGCCTCGCGTTCGCGGACAACGCGTCGAACGGCATCGAGCCGCCCTTCTCGTGGACCTACACGCGCATGAAGGTGATGGCCGACGGCGGGCGCGAATCGTTCGATGTCGAGGACTACGCGTACCGGCTCTATCGCGAGCTCGGCGGCGATGTCGGCAATCTGCCGGACTATTTCGTCAGCGCGCTGCAGATGTCGGCGCGCGATCACCTCGACATGATGGCCGCCGTGCAGCCTTACGTGGACACGTCGATTTCGAAGACGGTGAACGTGCCCGCGGACTATCCGTTCGAAGCGTTCGAGAGCCTCTATTTCGACGCATGGAAAAGCGGCCTCAAGGGCCTCGCGACGTACCGGCCGAACGAGACGCTCGGCGCGGTGCTCAGCGTGAGTCCGCCCCAAGCGGATGACACGCTCGCGGACGGCGATCTCGATCCGCTGCGTATCGCGATCGACCATCGGCCCAAAGGCGAATTGCCGGCGATCATCGAGAAGGTCGAGTATCTGACGCAGGCCGGCAAGAAGTCGCTTTACGTGGCAGTGTCGTTCATCGAAGTGACTGGGCGTCTGGGCGGCGAAGACGTGACCATCGAGCGGCCTATCGAGTTCTTCATTCCCACCGGCCAGCGCGACGAATCGCAGCAATGGATCACGGCGACGATGCGCTCGCTGTCGCTCGCCGCGCGCGGCGGGTTTGTCGCGCGCAATTTGCAGGACATGCGCAAGGTCTCGTGGGATCGAGGTCAGGTCCGGCTCGGCGACGTGCAACGTCTGGACGGGCATCGCGCGCCGCGCTGGCACGATTCGGAAGTGGCCGCGCTCGCGTTTGCGATCCAGCAGATTCTGCATCGGCGCGGCTTTCTCGACGCCGAAGGCAATCAGGTGGCCTCGCGCATGCTGGCGCGTTTGCCGCGCGGGCAGATGAAGGCGGAGACGGCTTTGTCGGCGGATTTCGGCATCCGTGCGCATCCCGTTGACGTCGATGCCGACGCCGCGTTGACGCAGTCCGGCGGCGCGCACGGACTGTTCACGATGCTTGGGCGAAAGTGCGGGTCGTGCGGTGCAAATGCGGTGATTCGCAAGGATGGGTGTGACTTCTGCACGGC
The DNA here is from genome assembly GCF_046027075.1 of Paraburkholderia sp. RL18-085-BIA-A. NCBI lineage: Bacteria > Pseudomonadati > Pseudomonadota > Betaproteobacteria > Burkholderiales > Burkholderiaceae > Paraburkholderia > Paraburkholderia sp. RL18-085-BIA-A. The sequence continues at coordinate 55,049 of NZ_JARESU010000037.1, forward strand.
GTGCGGCGAAGTCGGCGCATGCGGATAAAACTACCGACCTACGAACTCGGCGAACGCGCCGCGCGCGCGGTCCTCAACTGGCTGGCCAACGGCGAACCGCCGCCGCACGAGCGCCTGCCGATCGAGCTGATCGTGCGCGGCACGACCGCGCAGCCACGCGAGGCCGCGCTTCAGCCGACTCTCGCGTAATAGAGATTCTGCGGGTGCTTCGCTTCGGCGAAGAAAAACCATCGTTCCGCGACGAGCCCCGCGTACTGCACGAGACAGGCCGCGGCCAGCAGGCCGAGCGAGACGCCGATCGAATGCAGGTTCGCGCCGAGCGCCATCAACACGACCGGCGCGACGAACGCGGCCGCGAGAAAGCCCCATTTGATGCCACGCAGCGTCCCCGCCGATTGGCCATGAAAGAACTCGCGCAGATTGAACGCGCCGGCGGTGAAGCCGCGCGACACCTGCACGAGCTTCGGATTGTGGATGCCGGTCGCGCTCTGCACCGTCGACTTCGGCCGCAGGCGCGCATTGCGCACCAGCGACGCCGAGCGGCTCGCGCAGCCCGCGAGCGTCAGCGCGCACGCGCAGATCGCGAGCCCCGCGGTCAACGTGGGCGCGCACCACGCGCTCAGCGCCGTGACCAGCGTGAAGCCCGACGCGCAGCCCAGCAGCACGAAGTTGACCAGCGTGAGCGGCGTTGCCCATTCCTGCAGGAAGCGCAGGCACGCGTAGATCATCGCGGTGCAGACGAACAGCGTCGCGCTCGCCAGCACGCCGAGCCAGCCAATCGCGAGCGACCACGGCGAACCGAACCAGTGCGCGACGCCGTAGCAAAACGCGCAGGCGAGAAACGCAGGCAGGCACAGACATTCGCGCGACAGCCATGAGGTTCGCCACATCGCTATCGCCCGCCAGGCGCGCTCGGGATGACCGAGATGGAAGAACGACGCGAGCAGTCCGAGTCCGCCCAACAGCACCGACACCGCCGCGCCGATGATGTAGAAGGCAGCCACGGGCGGCGCGAGCAAACCCAGTTGCGCCGCGCTCTCCACGCCGACGAGCGCGATCAGCAGGCCTTGGGCCGTGCCGCTTAAAGTAGTGAGGAACACTACGGAGAATGCCGGATTCATCTTGAAGTCCTGTGGGGTTCTGCTAGATGCGCGTCGCCATCGACGCGAGATGGAGGTTTCCGCGCTCGAGTTGCGCGTCGAGCGAAGCCGGTGCGTCGACCGAGTCGGCCGTTTTGCACGCGCACGCGTCGCCACCGCAGCCCGATGCCACGGTGGGCACGCGCGGCAAATAATGATTCGCGGGCCGGGTGTTCCACTCGGGCATCAATTGATAACCGCCCCGCTCCTCGATCGCTTTCGACACCACCGACTGCGGGTCGTGAATATCGCCGAACAGCCGCGCCGAGGTCGGGCACGCCAGCACACAGGCCGGCTGCCGGTCGCGCTCGGAGAGATTTTCATCGTGGATCCGATCGACGCACAGCGTGCACTTGGTCATCTCCTTGCGCTCCTCGTCGAGCTCGCGCGCGCCGTACGGACACGCCCACGCGCAATACTTGCAGCCGATGCAGCGGTCGAAATCGACCAGCACCAGCCCGTCCTCCTTGCGCTTGTAGCTCGCGCCGGTCGGACAGACCGGCACGCACGGCGGGTCCTCGCAGTGCAGACACGATTTCGGAAAATGGATCGTCTCGGCATTCGGGAAACTGCCGGCTTCGAAAGTCTGCACGCGATTGAAGAACGTGCCGGACGGGTCCGCATCGTACGGGTTCAGGTCGGCGAGACTGCCCGATTCGCCCGACGTGTTCCACTCCTTGCAACTCGTCACGCATGCCTGGCACCCCACGCACACGTTCAGATCGATCACCAACGCCATCTGGGTCATCAAAAGCTCCTTGCCGCTGTCTGCACCGACAGCGCTTGCGCCGCGATCGCGGCCACCATCCCTGCGAGCATCGCCGCCACCGTTGCCTCGCTATTTGCGCCGGTTCGCGCCGCGCAACCGCGCCGCGAATTCGCCGCGTCCCGCGAAGTAGGTCTGCACGATCCGCGAGACCACGCCGGTCGATCCCGGCAGCGCGGTCATCGCGGCGAATTGCGGTAGCGTGTGCCGCGCGTCCGCCTCCGCCGGATAGATGCGCACGCGCACGTCGTACCACGCGGCCTGGCCCGTCACCGGGTCGGAATTCGACATACGCGAGGCCGCCTCCTCGCGCCCGGGCAGTTCGTCGGTAATCAGGTGATTGAGCAGGAAACCGCGTTGCGATTCATTCGCGCCCGGGCCGAGATTCCACGCACCCGCCGCCTTGCCGATCGCGTTCCACGTCCACACCGTGCCCGGCTCGACGGTCTCGCTGAAGCGCGCCATGCAGCGCACGCGGCCCCATTGCGATTCGGCGTAAATCCAGCCGCCGTCGGCGATGCCGTGTTCGGCGGCCATCAGCGGATTCATGTACAGATAGTTCTCGCCGTGAATCTGCCGCAGCCATGCGTTCTGCGAGTCCCACGAGTGGTACATCGCCATCGGCCGCTGCGTCACCGCGGCGAGCGGGAAGCGCGCGAGGTCCGTGGCCGCGCTTTCGAGCGGCGGGTACCAGAACGGCAGCGGGTCGAAATACTTTTCCACGCGCTCGCGCAAATGGTCCGGCGGCTGCCTGCCGCTCGTACGCCCTTGCGCGGCGAGCCTGAACTTCTGCATCACGTCCGAGTAAAGCTGGATCAGGATCGGCTCGCTGAATTTGCGAAAACCCTTGCTGACGGCCCAGTCGAGGTACGGTCCGTTGCAGTTGCGCATGTACTGGAACGTTTCGGGCAACCGGTAATGGAACACGCAATTGTTCTTCGCGTACTGCTCCCATTGCCGCGGATTCGGCTCGCCCACCAGCGCCTTGTCGCCGTCCTCGCCGCGCCAGCCCATCAGAAAGCCCACGCCGGAGTCCGGCGCGGTCGTGTGATTGACGATGAAGTCGGGATAGTCGCGAAAACGCCGCGCGCCGTCGGCCGTGGTGAACGCGGGAAACTTCAGGCGCGACGCGAGTTCGATCAGCACTTCCTGGAAGGGCTTGCACTCGCCCGTTGGCGGCACGACCGGCACACGCACCGAATCCACCGGCCCGTCGAATTCGGAGATCGGCCGGTCGAGCATCGACATCGCATCGTGCCGTTCGAGGTAGGTCGTGTCCGGCAGGATCAGATCGGCGAACGCGGTCATCTCCGACTGGAACGCGTCGCACACCACCAGAAACGGGATCTTGTAGTCGCCGTTCGCGTGCTTGTCGACCAGCATCTCGCGCACTTTCATCGTATTCATCGACGAATTCCACGCCATGTTGGCCATGAAAATCATCAGCGTGTCGATCGGATACGGATCGCCGCGCCACGCGTTGGTGATCACGCTGTGCATCAGGCCGTGCACGGCGAGCGGGTATTCCCACGAAAACGCCTTGTCGATACGCACCGGGCCGCCATGTTCGTCGATGAACAGGTCCTCGGGCGCGGCGGGCCAGCCGAGCGGGCCGCTGGCGAGCGGCGTGTTCGGCTTGACGGCGTCGGGACTGTTCGGCGGTTTGGCCGACGGCGGCACCGCGCGCGGATACGGCGACTTGTGGCGAAAGCCGCCAGGCCGGTCGATCGTGCCGAGCAACGACATCAGCACGGCGAGCGCGCGGATCGACTGGAAGCCGTTGGAGTGCGCCGCGAGTCCGCGCATCGCGTGAAAAGCGACCGGGTTGCCGGTGACCGTTTCGTGCGTCTCGCCCCACGCGTCGGTCCAGCGGATCGGCAGCGTGATGCGGTGCTCGCGGCTCGTCTGGATCATTTCGCCGGCGAGGCGGCGAATCGTGTCCGCCGCGATGCCGGTGATGGCAGCGGCCCACTCGGGCGTGCAGTCGGCCACGCGCTCGCGCAGCAACGCGAACGACGGCGTGACGGGCGTGCCGTCGTCGAGCGTATAGCGGCCGTCGAGGGCGGGCGTCACGCCGCTCGCGTGATGCGGCACCGCGCGCCCGGCCTGCGCATCCCACCACAGATGATTCTGCGGAAACAGCGGATTGCCGACCGGCCGCTGCGGATCGCGCACGAAGAGGCCGAAGTTTTCACTGGCCTCGTCGAGGTCGACGAGTTCAGCCGCGTTCGTATAGCGGCGCACGAACTCGTGATCCCACGCGTCGGCGGCAATCAGTTCATGCAGGAACGCCATGAACAGCGCGCCGTCGGTGCCGGGTTTGATCGGCACCCACTCGTCGGCGATCGCCGCGTAGCCGGTGCGGATCGGATTGATCGCGATGAAGCGGCCGCCCGCGCGCTTGAACTTCGAAATCGCGATCTTCAGCGGATTCGAATGATGGTCCTCCGCCGTGCCGATCATGAAGAACAGTTTGGCGCTGTCCAGATCCGGTCCGCCGAATTCCCAGAACGAGCCGCCTATCGTGTAGATCATGCCGGCCGCCATGTTGGCCGAGCAGAAGCCGCCGTGCGCGGCGTAGTTGGGCGTGCCGAACTGCTTCGCGAAGAGGCCGGTCAGCGCCTGCATCTGGTCGCGGCCGGTGAAGAGCGCGAATTTTTTCGGATCGGAGGCGCGGATTGCGCCGAGGCGCTTTTCGAGCACATCGAACGCGACTTCCCACGACACCGGCTCGAACTGTGCGCTGCCCCGCTCCGTGCCGGCCTTGCGCATCAGCGGCTGGGTCAGGCGCGCGGGGGAGTACTGCTTCATGATGCCCGAGGCGCCCTTCGCGCAGATCACACCCTGGTTCAGCGGATGCTCCGGGTTGCCGTCGATGTAGCGCACCTCGCCGTCACGCAGATGCACGCGAATGCCGCAGCGGCACGCGCACATGTAGCAGGTGGTGGTTTTGATGTCGAGCCGTTCGTTCTGCGTGCGGGCGTGGTGTTCCATCGGGAATCTCCGTCGCTGCTGTGAGGATGTCGAAGCGGGATGCTGTGTCGACCATCCTATGCGCACTGGCGTCAGAAGAAAAATCGCGATTCGCGAGAGAAACTATCGGCGGTGCCGATAGTTTCTACGTGGCTTTCAGTTGGACTCTTTTTCGACCAGCGGTTTTCGAGCCGCGCGCCTTCAATCGCGTCCCGACAGTTGCGCGATCAGCGCGTCCGGAATCTCGACGCCCTCTTGCTGCGCCGTCCGCGCGAGGCTTTCGCGTCGATAGCCCGGCAGGCGCACGTCGTCGTCCTCAAGCATCATCTCGATCAACGCTTCCACGCGCGACAGATAGGCATCGTCGCCGGCGAGCGCGGCCGGATCGATCGCCCAGAACAGATGGCCGATGCGCGAGCGCTCGCCCTCCTCGGTCAGGAACGAGCCCGCTTCGTAGCCGAAGTTCGCGCCGGTCAGCGCCGCGGCCAGCAACTCGACGATCAGCGCGAGCATCGCCCCCTTCGCGCCGCCGAACGGCAGCATCATGCCGTCGAGCGCCGCGCGGGCATCGGTGGTCGGCTGGCCGTCGCGGGTGGTCGCCCAGCCTTCGGGGATCGGCTTGCCGTCACGCGCGGCCAGCGCAATCTTGCCGCGCGCGATCTGCGACAGCGCGAGGTCGATCACGAGCGGCTCGCCGTTGCGCCGCGGGAACACGGCGGCGATCGGGTTGGTGCCGAACAGCGCGCGCCGGCCGCCCCACGCCGGCATCGCCGCCGGCGAATTGCTGAACGCGAGCGCGACCATGCGGGCCGCGCCGAGCGCGGCCAGATGCGCCGCGCCCACGCCGAAGTGATGGCTACGCTTCACGCCCGCCACCGCGCTGCCGAATTGCCGCGCCCGTTCGATCAACGTCGACACCGCGAGATCGCAGGCCGGATACGCGAGGCCGTCCGCGGCGTCGATCAACACCGTCGCGCCGCGGTCCGCCACGACGACGGCTTGCGCGGCGGGATCGACGCGGCGATTGCGCAACTGCGCGCAATACATCGGCAGGCGCGACACGCCGTGGGACGACAAACCGCGCAGGTCGGCATAGACGAGCGCCCGCGCCGTCGATTCGGCGGTCGCCGGCAACGCGCCCGCGTGGCGCAGTGAGCCGGCGGCAAGCAGGGTGAGCGCGTCGGGAAGCAGTCGGGCCATCGATCATTCCTCGGGTTGGGTTGGTTCAGGCGGGCATCAGTTTGGCACGGCACTCTGCATCACGTCCGGCGCGGCATCCATCAACGCGGCGGCCACCCGCTGAGCGACCAGCGAACTCACGCGCTCGTTGGCTTGCCTCGTCAACCCGGCGATATGCGGCGTGAGAATCAGGTTCGGCGTGTCGGCAAGCGGCGAGCCGCGGCGCAACGGCTCGTCCGCGAAAACATCGAGTGCGGCGCCCGCCAGGCGCTCTTCGCGCAACGCGGCGGCGAGAGCGCGCTCGTCGAGCGTGCCGCCGCGCGCCGTGTTGATTACGATGGCGCCGCGCTTGAGCCGTCCGATACGTTCGCTATCGAGCAGGTTGCGCGTCGCCTCGCAGAGCGGCACGTGCAGCGTGACGACATCGGCTACGGCCAGCGCGTCGTCCAGCGCCATCGCGCGTGCGCCAGTGCTGCTCCAGCACGGCGCGGCGGCGGGTTGTTGCGGATCGTAGCCGACCACGGTCATACCGAGCGCGCGCGCCAGTCCGGCGACCCGCTGCCCGATTCCGCCGAAGCCGATCACCGCCAGCACGCTGCCAGCGGCTTCGCGTCCGCTGGACAAAGCCTCGCGCGGCCAGGCGCCCGCCGCGACATCGGCGCTGCGCAGATACGCGCCGCGCAGCAACACGAGCGCGGTGGCGATCACGTATTCGGCGACGGCTTGCGCATTCGCGCCTGTCGCCGGAAACACGGCCACGTTGCGCGCGGCGCAGGCGGTCAGGTCGAGATTGTCGAGACCGACCCCGAGCCGCCCGACCACACTGAGCTTCGGGCCAGCGGCAAGCAGCGCCGCCGATACCTGCGTGCGGTTTCTCACGATCAGCGCGTGAGCGTCGGCCAGTTCGGCGGCGAGCCGCTCAGACTGTTCGAACAGCGCGGGATCGAAGCGCACGTTAAAGCGTTGCCGCAGCGTGTCAACGGCCGCCTCGTCCATGAACTCGCTGATGACGATCTTCTTCGCGATATTCGTCATTTGGCCGCCTTTTCCAGCAACGTGGCGCCCGCCGTGTTTCGGCGCGCTTCGTCGAGACCCGGTTGAGCCGTCTGCGGCCTGGCTTGAGGCGGCCGCAGCGCCGCCTGAGCCTGAACTTCACGCGGCGCGGCGAGAAATTCGCGCGCCGCCCGCGCGTCGAATGCGCCTTCCCAGCGCGCGACCACCAGCGTCGCCACCACGTTGCCGATCATGTTGGTCAGCGCGCGGACTTCGTTGAGCACGCGGTCGACGCCGAGAATCAGCGTGATGCCCGCCACCGGAATGATGTTGTGCGTCGACAGCGTGGCGGTCAACGCGACCAGCGCCGCGCCCGCCACGCCCGCGCCGCCTTTGGACGTCAGCATCAGGATCGCCAGCAGCCCGACCTGCTGCATCAGCGTCAGGTGTGTGTTGGTGGCCTGCGCGATGAACAGCGAGGTCATCGTCAGATAGATCGCCGCGCCGTCGAGATTGAACGAATAGCCGGTGGGCAGCACGAGTCCGACGATCGCTCGCGGGCAACCCATGCGTTCGAGCTTCTCCATCAGGCGCGGCAGCACGGATTCCGTGGTGGAAGTGCCCAGCACGATCAGCAGTTCCTCGCGGAAGTAGCGCAGCAGCGGCCACAGCCCCACGCCGGCCCAGCGCGCCGCCGCGCCGAGCACGATCGCGATGAACAGGACGCTGGTGATGTAGAAGCACAGAATCAGCAGACCGAGCTGCTGCAACGTGCCGATGCCGTATTTGCCGACCGTGAACGCAATCGCGCCGAACGCGCCGAGCGGCGCGAGCCGCATGATCATCTCGACGATGCGCATCAGCGTGTCGCCGAACTGTTCGATGCTCCGCATCAGCAGCCGGCTGCGCTGCGACATGATCGACAACGCGATACCGAACAGCACGGAGAACAGCAGCACCTGCAACAGATCGCCGCGCGCGAACGCGCCGACGACCGAGTTCGGCACGATCATGTCGATGAAGCCCGACGACGACACGTGCGCATCCGCCACGTAATGCGACATGGCGTGCGTGTCGAGCGAAGCGGGATCGATGTTGAGTCCCTCGCCCGGACGCAGCACGTTCGCGACGACGAGGCCAAGCACGAGCGCGATGGTGGTCACGACCTCGAAGTAGAGCAGCGTCTTGAAGCCGACGCGGCCGACCTGCTTCAGGCTTTCCATTCGCGCGATGCCGACCGAGACCGTGCAGAAGATCACGAGCGTGATCAGCATTTTGATGAGGCGGATGAAGGTATCGCCGAGCGGCTTCATTTCGACGCCGAACGCGGGCGCGAGGTAACCGACGAGAATACCGGCCGCAAGTCCGATCAGGACCTGCACGTAGAGATGTTTGAGCACGCGCAAGATGGTGTCTCCTCCACTCGCTGCTGCCAGATGTCGAGCCGGCGCCGCTGCCGCCTGAAATGCCGGCACGGGGCGGCTTCGCGGCCAGTCTCCGTGCCGGCGTGCGCCGGGAATGTGGGGGCCGCTCCGTTCGTGGCCGGCGAGCTTGCCAAATCGGCTTGCCGTTGAGCGGAGCGGTTCAACCGCAGCGATCAGGCGCTTTCGAACAGGCGCGTCAGCACGAACTCGCGATGGCCGAGCACTTCGGCCGCGGTGAAGCGGCCGTTGATCGTGGCCATCATGCATTCGAGCAGCTTGTCGCCGCTCTGGTCGAGATTCTGCTCGCGCTGCAGGATGCCGGTCACGTCCACGTCGATATGCTCGCCCATCGTGCGGACCGTGCGCGGATTCGCACAGATCTTGATGACCGGCACGATCGGATTGCCGATCACATTGCCCTGGCCCGTCGGGAAGAAATGCACCGCGAAGCCCGATGCCGCGCACAGCGTCACCATCTCGGCGGCAGCGGACGACGAGTCCATGAACCACAGCCCGGCGTGCGTCGGCTCCTCGGCTTTGTCCAGCACGCCGTCCACCATGCACTTCTTGCCGATCTTCTGGATGTTGCCGAGCGCTTTCTCTTCTATGGTGGTCAGGCCGCCCGCGATGTTGCCCTTGGTCGGCTGCGACTCGGACAGGTCGTCCGTTTTCCAGCGGTTGATCATCTCCTGATAGCGGTCGAACATGAACTGGAAACGCTCGCGCACACCGTCGTTCGCGCAGCGCGCGGCGACGATCTGCTCGCCGCCGGTCAGCTCCGAAGTCTCGCCGAACACCAGCGTGGTGCCGAGGCCGTACAGTTTGTCGAACGCATTGCCGACGGTCGGATTGGCGCCGCAGCCCGACGTGGTGTCCGACTCGCCGCATTTGGTCGACACCCACAGCTCCGAGATCGGACATTCCTCGCGATCGAGCGAGGTGGCGTACTGCACCATTTCTCTCGCCGCTTTCGACGCCCGCATGATCGTGTCGTGATCGCCGTGCAGTTCGATGCCGAAGCCCATCACCGGTTTGCCGGTTTTCGCAATGCCGTCGACCACGCGCTTGGTCCAGCCTTCCTCGATGCCGATCACGATCACCGCCGCGACGTTCGGGTTGCTACCCGCGCCGATCAGCGTGCGGAAGTGCAGGTCCAGATCGGCGCCGAATTGCAGCCGTCCATACGGATGCGGCAATGCCATGGTGCCCTTGATGTTGTGTTCGACCGCTTGCGCCGCGGCGTTCGACAAATCGTCTACCGGCAGGATGATCACGTGGTTGCGTACGCCCACGCGGCCATTGTCGCGACGATAGCCGCGGAAAGTCGTATCCAGGTCAATCACGCTCATGGTGTCTCTCTCGTTCGGGTTGGTGCGGCTCGATTCCGGGAAGTGTTAGTGCTCGCAGCGTTGCGCGGCAACGCCGCTTACCAGCGTTTCGTCTTGATGTTGTGCACGTGGGCGTGCTCGCCGGCCTTGATCGGCGCGACCACCTTGCCGATGTCCACGCCGTACTTGAACACCGTGTCGCCCACTGCCATGTCCTTGAGCGCCACCTTGTGACCGATCGGAATGTCCTGCTTCGCCGGGAAGCTCACGATCTCGTCGTCGTCCATGATCCATGCGTTCAGTTGCGTGCCCGCCTTGATGCCCTCGACGACCGCCACGCCGACCGTGTCCTTCGCCTCGTGCAGAACGATGTGGATCGTTTTGCGTTCGGGCGCCGCACCCGTTGCGGGGGTGCTGTTGATGTCTGCCGTGGGATTGTTCATTCGCGTCTCCGTTCGTGTGTTGAATGCGGTGGGGTGCCGCCGGGGCAACGCGCTCGAACGCGCTGCGGGTGAATTGATCTGCGGTGAATTGATATTAGGCGGCGGTTTTGCGGATGTCAACTAGGTCATCTATATGTGTTAGAAGAGTGTTTTCCACTATTGCCGCACCGCTCGCGCGCTGCGCGGGCCCCGCCGGAGCCGCTTTGCGCCGCTTCGGCAAGCACGGTGTGCGATGTCGCGTTTCCCCGAGTTTGATTTCGCATACATCATCGCCTAGACTCCACACTCATACAGATGACCTAAATAACACCGATTACCTCGATGGACCGCGACGAGGTTCCCGCGGGATCGGAAAAAAGCTGAACGCATGCCGGCGCCCGTGCGCGCAAGACGCACCACCGGCCACTGGAGACACGCATGACGTTTGCCCCACTCTTCACGCCGCACGCGTTGTTCGCGCCCGCGCCGCAGCCCCGGCCATTCATGGAGGCGCGCGCGCCCACGCTGGCGCACTAAGCCGCGCACCAGCCGCAACCCGCTCCGATTTCGCCCGATCTTTCCCCACGCGCGCCGTACCGGCGCTCCACCACCATAGGGTGTGCCAGCCATGAACGTGCAGAGACTGTTTCGAACGATCGGCGTGAGCTGCGTACTGTCGGCCATGCTTGCCGCCGGCGCCGCGCACGCCGAACTCGGCGAGGTGAAGATCGCCCGGCAATACGGCGTCAGCTACCTGCCGCTGATGATCATGCAGGACCAGAAGCTCTTCGAAAAACACGCCGCGCAGTTGGGCATCAAGGACCTGAAGGTGTCGTGGGTCGAATTCGCGGGCGGCAACGTGATGAACGACTCGCTGCTCTCCAATTCGTTGCAGATCGCCTCCGGCGGTGTCGCGCCGCTCGTGCTGCTGTGGTCGCGCACCACGGGCACGCCCGTCGAGGTCAAGGCGCTGGCCGCGATCAATTCGATGCCCCTGCTGCTCAATACGACCAACGCGAAAGTGAAGACGCTGAAGGACTTCACCGGTCAGGACAAGATCGCATTGCCGGCGGCCAAGGTGTCGATCCAGGCGATCACGTTGCAGATCGCCGCCGAAAAGGCATTCGGCGCGGGCAACCAGGGGCAGCTCGACAAGTACACCGTGTCGCTCGCGCATCCCGACGCGCAGCAGGCGCTGATGTCCGGCAACAGCGAGGTCACCGCGCACTTCGGCTCACCGCCGTTCCAGGAGCAGGAGTTGCAGAAGCAGAACGTGCATACCGTGCTCAATTCGTACGACGTGCTCGGCGGCAAGTCGAGTTTTAATCTCGTCTGGTGCACGAGGCGCTTCTATCAGGAGAACCCGAAGCTGACGAAGGCCTTCATGGACGCATTGAATGAATCGGAAGCGTGGATCAATCACGACAAGCACGCGGCCGCGGTCGCGTACCTGCGCATCTCGAAGGAAAAGAGCAGCGTCGACGAGGTCGAGAAAATGATCAGTTCACCCGACGTGTCGTTCACCACGGTCCCGCAGAACACCATCAAATACGCCGACTTCATGGCGCGCACCGGCCTCATCAAGAAGAAGCCGGACTCGTGGAAGGACATGTTCTTTCCCACCGCTCAATCCCTGCAAGGAAGCTGACATGCGCGCCGCGACCCAGGCCTCGCCTTATCCCGACACCTCGCCGCTGCTCTCCGTGCGCGGCGTGACGCTCCAGTACAAGACGCCGAAGACGCTCGTGATGGCCACCTACCGCGTCGACTTCGAAGTGTTCAAAAGCGACCGCTTCGTGCTGCTCGGTCCGTCCGGCTGCGGCAAGTCGACCTTGCTGAAGAGCGTCGGCGGCTATCTCGCGCCGACCGAAGGCACGATCTCGCTCAAGGGCAAGACGGTCACGCGGCCGGGCCCCGACCGGATGATGGTGTTCCAGGAATTTGATCAGTTGCTGCCGTGGAAAACGGTGCGGCAGAACGTGATGTTCGCGCTGCAGGCATCGCACCGTCTGCACGGCAAGGAGATCGAAGAGCGCGCGATGCACTATATCGAGAAGGTCAATCTTGCGTCGTTCGCCGACAGCTATCCGCACACGCTGTCGGGCGGCATGAAGCAGCGCGTCGCGATTGCGCGCGGCATGGCGATGGAGCCCGACATCCTGCTGATGGACGAACCGTTCGCCGCGCTCGACGCCCTCACGCGGCGCAAGATGCAGGACGAACTGCTCGCTCTGTGGGAGGAAACGCGCTTCACAGTGCTGTTCGTCACGCACTCGATCCCCGAGGCGATCAAGGTGGGCAGCCGCATTCTGCTGCTCTCGCCGCACCCCGGCCAGGTGAAGGCCGAACTGGAAACGGCGAGCACGCCACAAGCCGCTGTAGCGCTCGAAAAGCGCATCCAGCACATGCTGTTCGAAGACGAGATCGAGAGGGCGGAAAATGTCTGACATGCTTACTCATGATGGTTCCGGTCAGCGCGACGCGCCCGCGGTCGTGCGGCGCTCCGAGTTGGTCCGCGAGCCCGCGGAAACCCGCGAGTTCAGCGTCGTCGAAAAGCCGTTGTCGCCGTTCGAGCGGCTCTACAACCAGGCATGGATCCGCAAGCTGATCATCTTGCTGTTGCTCGCGGGCGTGTGGGAAATCTATGGCCGCGTGCTGAACAATCCGCTGCTCTTTCCGACCTTCAGCGCGACCATCGAGGCGTTTTTCAAAAGCATCGCGAGCGGCGAACTGCCGGGCAAGGCATGGGCGTCGATCCACGTGCTGCTGATCGGCTACGCCTGCGGGATCGTGCTCGCGGCCCTGCTCACGGCGGCGGCGATCACCTCGCGCATCGGCACGGATTTTCTGGAGACGATGACCTCCATGCTCAATCCGCTGCCCGCCATCGCGCTATTGCCGCTCGCGCTGATCTGGTTCGGCCTCGGCAACGGCAGTCTGATCTTCGTGCTGGTGCATTCGGTAACCTGGTCGGTTGCGCTGAATACGCACTCGGGGTTTCTGTCGGTGAGCAACACGTTGAAGATGGTCGGCCGCAACTATGGTCTGCGCGGCGGCCGCTACGTGTGGCAGATTCTCGTGCCCGCCGCGTTCCCGAGCATCCTGACCGGGCTGAAGATCGGCTGGGCCTTCGCGTGGCGCACGTTGATCGCGGCCGAGCTGGTGTTCGGCGTCAGCTCCGGGTCGGGCGGACTCGGCTGGTTCATCTATGAGAACAAGAATCTGCTCGACATCGCCAATGTGTTCGCCGGCCTGTTCACGGTGATCCTGATCGGACTCGCGGTCGAGAACCTGATTTTCCGCGTGCTGGAGCGTCATACGGTGCAGCGCTGGGGCATGCAGTGAAGTAGCGAACCGGAGCCGTTGTGAGTGCAATCCGCTATTTCGTGACGTTTCTGTCGGTGGCGCGGCACGGTTCGTTCGCGGCCGCCGCTGAAGAAGTCTGTCTCACGCAGGCCGCCGTCGGCTTGCAGATGCGTTCGCTGGAACGCGATCTCGACCTCGTGCTGTTCGACCGCGCGGCGCGTTCGGTGTCGCTCAGCGCGCAGGGCCGCGCGGTGCTGCCGCTCGCGGAAACGCTGGTGGCCAACTACCGGCAGATTCTCGCGACCGGCGACGCGGGCGAACTGTCCGGCACGGTGCGCGTGGGCGCGCTCGTGTCGTCGCTGATGGGCGCGTTCGCCGACGCGATGCTCAAGCTCAAGCAGCGCTATGCGCGACTCGATCTGAAGCTGTTCACGGGATTGTCGAGTGACTTCGCCGCGCGCGTGGAAAGCGGCGAACTGGATGCGGCGATCGTCGCGCAGTCGCCGTCCGCGTTGCCGGCCGCGCTCAAATGGACCGTGCTGTACAGCGAGCCGATGGTGTTCATCTCGCCGGCGGGCGCGCCGCACGCGTCGATCGACGCGCTGCTCGAAGAGCCCTTCATTCGCTTCGACCGCCACACGTGGACCGGCGTGTTGGTCGACAACGCGCTGCGCCAGCTCGGCACGGCCCGCGACGAAATCATGGAGTTGAATTCGATCGAAGCGATCTCTGAAATGGTGCGGCGCGGCTTCGGCGTATCGATCGTGCCGCTGCTCGCCAATGCAAACTGGACCCGCGAGTCGGGGCTGCAGGTGACGCCCTTGCCCGAGCGCATCACGCCGCGCCGGGTCGGTCTGCTCGAGCGGCGCAATCATCCGCGCGAGGCGTTCACGGACGCGGTCAAGCGTCATTTCATCGACACCGCCGAGCTTTCCTCTTCGAGCAGCGATTCGCCCGGACGCACCCGCGTGAACTGAACGCGCTGCCGGCTGGCGGCGAAGTGCTCCCCTTCGAGGCGCAGACACATGTATTCCGAGGTCGCCAGATCGCCCGCTTCCGGAAAGTCCCCGCGATAATGCGCACCGCGCGAGTTCTCCCGCAGCAGCGCGGATTCGGTAATCGCGCGGCTCACGAGGATCAGGTTGCGCAGATTCATCCAGTCGTGCCAGGAGAGATTGAAGCGCAAGTCGCGTCCGTCGATGCCGGTGCGCTCGAGCTGCGTCTCCAGTTCGCCGAGTTGGCGACGCGCGCGCTCCAGCCCCTTAGCATCGCGCAGAATGCCGACGTCGTTCCACATCACTTCGGCGAGCGCGTCGCGGATCGCTTCGAGGTCGCCCGGCGGCTGATGCAAAGGGCGGGTGCAGCGCGCCATCGCGGCGTTGATCGCGTCCGTGTCGGCGGTGGCGAAATAGCCGTGGCGCGGCACCCAGGCCGCCAGCGTATCGCCCGCAATGCCGCCGAACACCGTCGAATTCGCCACGCCGTTGCCGCCCAGCCGGTTCGCGCCGTGCACGCCGCCCGCATCCTCGCCGGCGACGAACAGGCCCGGCAGCGTGGTCGCGCACTGGGCGTCGAACTCGACGCCGCCCATCATGTAGTGCGCGGTCGGCACCACTTCGACGAGGCCGCCCGCCAGATCGAAACCGCAATCGGCGCAGCGCTCGACCATACCCTTGAAGCGCTGACGCACGCTGTCCGCGCCGAGGTGGTGCATCTGCAGATAGACACCGCCGTTCGGCGTCGCGTGCCCGGCGCGCAATTCGCGAAAGATGCTGCGCGACACCACATCGCGGGTCGCGCGTTCCGCGCGCGGGTCGTATGCCTGCATGAAGCGCTCGCCCGCGCCGGTGAGCAGGTAGCCGCCCGCGCCGCGCAAGCCCTCTTCGAGCACGGTGCCTGTCATGCGGGTGTCCGCGCCCGCCAGCAACCCGGTGGGATGAAACTGCACCATCTCCATGTCGCGCAGCGAGAGGCCGGCGCGCAGCGCCATCGCCATGCCGTCGCAACTCTTGTCGCCGCTCGGCGTGTGATAGCGGTACATGGTCGGGCCGCCGCCGGTCGCGAGCAGCACGGCGCGGGTTCGCACGAACACGAACTCGCCGCTGCGCATGTCGATCATCAGCACGCCGGCAAGCGTTGCGCCGTCGCGGCTGCGGATGAATTCCACTGCGCGATGCTCTTCGAGCCGTTCGATGCCGCGCGCCCACACCTGCTCCGCGAGCCGGTTGATGATCTCGATGCCGGTCTGGTCGCCCTTGTGCACGGTGCGATCGAACGTCTGCCCGGCGAATGCTTTCTGCCGCACGGACCCGTCCGGGTTGCGGTCGAAGAAGCAGCCCAGTTCGTTTTCGAGTTCGCGAATCCGCTCGACCGCGCCCGTCACCAGCATCCACGCGAGGTCCTGATTTGAGAGCCACTTGCCGCCTTCGATCGTATCCATGAAGTGCCGCTCGACCGAATCGCCCGGCGCCAGCGCGACGTTGTAGCCGCCTTGCACCATG
Organism: Paraburkholderia sp. RL18-085-BIA-A; assembly: GCF_046027075.1. Lineage (NCBI taxonomy): Bacteria > Pseudomonadati > Pseudomonadota > Betaproteobacteria > Burkholderiales > Burkholderiaceae > Paraburkholderia > Paraburkholderia sp. RL18-085-BIA-A. The sequence goes on from NZ_JARESU010000037.1 coordinate 71,080, forward strand.
CGCGTACAACCGCATTTGCCGAGAAGGCCTTTCACGGCAACGGTGATGCGCAACTGCGGCGCGGCGGCCTGCGCGTGCAACGCGGCGAACAGGCCCGCGCCGCCGCTGCCCAGAATGAGGATGTCGGTATCGAACTGTTTCATCGCGGTGCGCTCTCGAATGCTTCAAACGCGAATGCCGAGCGACGCGAGCACCGCGTCGCGCTGCGTTCGCGTGTTCCGTTGGACTGCTGTGTAAAGGCTGCCGCCGTGGCTGTCCATCGCGACCAGCAGCGGCCCGAAGCCGTCGATCCGGAAACGCCACAGCGACTCGGGATTGAGATCGTCGAGATCGACGTCTTCGATCTGCTCGATCCACGTGGTTTCGAGCGCCGCCGTGCCGCCGACGATCGCCAGGTAGACGCCGCCGAATTCCGCGAACGCCGCGCTCGACGCAGCTCCGAGCCCGCCCTTGCCGATCACGGCGCGCACGCCGTAGGTCCGCATCAGCGGCGCGGTAAAGCGCTCCATGCGCGCCGAGGTCGTCGTGCCGATGCACACTGGCTCGTAGCCGGCCGGATGTTGCGGCGAAACAGCGACGCGCCGCACGTTCGGCGCAGTGTGGATCACCGCATGGCCGCGCAGATCGAAGCGCGTGGCGCGGCCGTGATCGAACATATGAATCTGGGTGGCGTCGCGAATGCCGAACAGCGTGCGGTTCAGCGTGAGCGTATCGCCGATTCGCAGCGCCCGGATCTGCGCTTCGCTCGCGGGCATGTCGAGCGTGTGATGCGTGCCGCTCATGGGCGCGTGCAGCGCTGTGTCAATAGCCATACTCGACTCCCTGTGCGCTCAGCGTGGCGCGCGCACGCCGCGCCGAATGGCACTGCATGTTCACCGCGACGGGGTTCATCGTGATGTGCGTGGCCGCCAGTTCGACGTGCACCGCGAACGCGGTCGCATCGCCGCCGAGGCCCTGCGGCCCGACGCCCAGTTGATTGACCGCCGCCGACATCTGCCGCTCCAATGCGGCGCCGTGCTCGTCGCCGCACTGCGTGCCGAGCGGCCGGGTGGCCGCCCGCTTGGCGAGCGCAACGCACAGGTCCGACGTGCCGCCGACGCCCACGCCGACGATCGTCGGCGGACAGGTCTTGCCGCCCGCCTCCACCACGCAGTCGATCACGAAGCGGCGGATCGCGTCGACGCCCTCAGCCGGAATCGCCATGCGCAGAAACGAGTTGTTCTCCGAGCCGCTGCCCTTCGGGATCATTTCGATCGACAGCGTGCCCGGTGTCGCGTCGAAATCGATGTGGATCACAGGCACTCCGGCACCGCACGAATTCTGCTCGTTATGACGCGTCAGCGGATGCACGACCGACGAGCGCAACGGATGCTCGTGCGTGGCGCGCGCACACCCGCTGCGGATCGCGGCCTTCAGGCGCATGCCGTCGAACCGCACGCCCCCGCCGAGCGTGACGTTGTAGATCGGCAGGCCGGTGTCCTGGCACAGCAGGTTGTCGGCCTGCTCGGCCACCACGATGTTCTGCCGCATCGTGCCGAGCACGCGGCGCGCGGTCTCGTTGCGCTCGGCCGCCTCGAGCTTCGCAATGCCTTCCTTGACGTCCGGCGGCAGCTGCTTCAGCGAACGGATGTACAGCGTGCTGGCGATCTCCTCGATCAACCCGTAGTCGACGGTAAAGTCCGCCGTGTGTCTCGTCGTTGTTTCCATTGAGGCCTCTTCAAACGTGCGCGCTCACAAGGTCAGGGAAAGCGCAAACGCCATACCGATGACGAAGGCGCCGCCCGCGGTCAGCGCGATCAGATCCTTGCGCAAGCCGCTCCACGGCCGGAACTCGATCAGCAACAGCCGCACGCCGCCGATCAGATGCGCGGCGAGCAGCGTGACCAGCCCCCACTCCGCGAACACGAAGCCCGGCGAGCGCGTGACGGCCAGGAACGATTCGAAACGCTCGGCGCCGTTCAGCGCAATGCCGAGCGCCCAGAAATGGGCGGGCAGGAAAAACGCCAGCGCGAGACCGGACAGCCGATGCACGAGGAAAGCCCACCACGCGGGATGATTGCGCGCGCGCAAGTCGAGCTTGCGACCCGGAGTCGCGGCGCGCGGATGAGAGCTAGAGGTGGTGGAATTCATGCCGGCACGCCCGCAATCAATGCATAAACCGCGCGCAGGCCCGCCAGCACGAGCCCGACGCCGACCAGCACGCTCGCGCGCGCCGCCCATGCGCCGCGCCAGTTCAACCACTCGTCGGCGATACGGCGCAGTCCCACCGGCACGTGCAGCGCCGCCGCGATCACGAAGATCGCGTAAAACATGGCCCACGCGAGATTGCCGTGCAGGCGCGCGATGACATCCACCGCGCGCAGTCCGCCATGCACGACCCAGACCATGGTCGCCAGATGAATCGCGACGCACAGCGTCAGCACCATCGCGGACAGGCGTTGCACCCACCATGCGTCAAAGGCCCGCTTCATCGCGCGCCTCCTTTGGGCTGCGCTCGCGCCGCGCGTTTGAGGCCCGCGATGCCGGCGGTCGGCGCGAGCGCTTTCGGGCAGCGCTCGGTGCAGGAGCCGAGGGTATGGCACGAGTGGCAGCCCGCGTCATTGGCGACCGCGTCGTGGCGGGCGCCCTGCTGCACGTCGCGCACGTCGTTGACGAGCGTCCATGCGCGATTCAGCGCGGCCGGCCCGAGATAGTCCGGCTTCCAGCCGACCACGTCGCAACTGGCATAGCAGACGCCGCAGCCGATACACTCGATGCCCGCATCCACCGCCCGCCGTTCGGGCGACGCGGGATCGATCCGTTCGAGCGGCGCGCTGCGGTCGCGGTTGCCCGCGAAGAAGCCCTTCGCATCGCGCCATTTATCGAAGAACTGGGTCATGTCCACCGCCAGATCCTTGACGATCGGCAGATGGTTCAGCGGCGCGATTTCGAGCACGTCGCCCGGGCTTCGCAGCACCTTTGCCACGTGCGTGCGGCAGGTCCAGCGCGCGCGGCCGTTCACCGTCATCGCGCAGGAACCGCACATGCCGACGCGGCATGCGAAACGGTAGGACAGCGTGGCGTCGATACTGCGTTGAATGTGCGTGACGACGTCCAGCACGGTCTGGCTCGCGCGGCGCGGCACCTGGAACGGCTCGAATGCGCCGTCATCGGCTCCGCGCCAGACGCGCACGTTCAGCATGTCGCTGACGGATGGCTGCATAGGGTAATGGCCCGATTGTTCTGTGGGGAATGACTGGTTGAACATCAGGTTAGCGCCGCGCCCGCGCCCGTGAAAAGCCAGTAATTCTTGGCGTGAGGACAAGGGATTCTTGCGCATGCGGGATGGGCAAAGCCCTGTCGCGACGAACCGACAGAATCTATCTCATCTAGATGTGCTAGATGAGTTTGTCGTTTAAAATCGGGGCGGGTCCAACTTAAGCGAGCGGCGTCGCGCGACTCGCGCATTGCAGAGGTTTTCATGAGCACGCTCGCCATCAATCCGCCCGCGCTGGGCGGCACGCGGTACAAGGAAGTCAAGAGCGCGATCCTTGCCGCGCTCTCGGCCGGCGAATGGAAAGGCGGCGAATGTATCCCTTCGGAGAAGCGGCTCGCCGAGCGCTTCGGCGTGTCCATCGGCACCTTGCGTAAAGCGATCGACGAACTCTGCGCTGAAAACATCCTGATCCGCCATCAGGGCCTCGGCACCTTCGTGTCGATGCACCAGCGCGACCGTCATTTTTTCCGCTTCTTCCGGATCGTGCGGCGCGACGGCGACAAGGCCTATCCGGTCGTCACGCTGATCGACTTCAAAAAGGCGCGGGCTTCGCGCGAAGTGTCGGCCGCGCTCGGTATCGAGACCGGCGCGCGCGTATTTCAGTTCGTCAACGGCCTCACGCTGCATGGCAAGACGGTGCTGATCGAACACATCACCGTGCCGGAAGCGCACTTTCCGGGCCTCACCGAAGCGAAACTGCGCAACCGGCCGAACACGCTGTACAACTTCTATCAGGACGTTTTCGGCATCAACGTGGTCGAAACCGATGAGCGCGTGAGCGTCGCGCTCGCGAACGAGCTGGAGAGCGCGCAACTCGGCGTCGAAGTCGGCGCGCCCTTGCTGGAGATCCGGCGCATCGCCTATTCGTATCACCGCAACGCGGTCGAGTTGCGGGTCTCGCGGCTCAACACCGACGAGTACGAGTACATCGGCGCCCGGCCGGGGCGCGACGAAGAGAAGTAACGCGCCCGCGGCGTGGGTCGCATGCGTCAGATCGGCGTCAACACCGACTCGCCCGCGAAATGCCGCTTCGCGTTGCTGATGAAGTTGTCGACCGAGGCCGTGATCGCCTCCGGCGAGCGGCCGCCCACATGCGGCGACAACACAACGTTGCGCAGCACGAGCAAGGCCTCGGGCGGATGAGGCTCGCCTTCGTACACATCCAGCGCCGCGCCGGCAATTGTCCGCGCGGTCAGTGCCCGCGCCAACGCAGCGGTATCGACCACGCTGCCGCGCGACACGTTGACGACGAACCCCTGCGGACCGAGCGCGGCGAGCACGCGCTCGCCGATCAGATGCCGCGTGCCGGCTCCACCCGGCGTCGACACCACCAGAAAATCGCACCAGTGCGCGAGCGCTTCCGCGCTGTCGAAGTAGCGCAGCGGCGAGTCTTCACGCGGCTTGCGATTGTGATAGCCGATCTCCATGTCGAAGCCCGCGCCGCGCCGCGCGACCTTCTCGCCGATATTGCCGAGCCCGACGATCCCCAAACGCTTGTTCGACACGTTCGGATGCAGCGGCAGCGCATCGCGCCAGACGCCGGCGCGCGTGGCCTGATCGAGTTGCGGCACATCGCGCACGACCGCGAGCAGCAACGCGAACGCATGATCGGCCACGCAGTGATCGTTGGTCCCCGCGCCGTTGACGAGAACGATGGCGCGCGCACGGGCATGGTCGACGGCGAGGTTTTCAAAGCCTGCACCCAACGCGCCGACCAGTTCGAGCTGCGGCATCCGGTCGATTTCCGCGGCGCTCAGGCCGGTCGTGCCGTTGGTCAACACGGCGCGGATCGTCTCGCCGTGCGCGGCGATCGCGGCGTCACGCTGCGGGACATCGGGCGCGTACACGATGTCGAATGCCGTCGCGATGCTGGCGCGGCTGTCGTCGTTCAAGTGGATCAAAACCAGCAGGGTTGGCTTCATGGTGAGGTTCTTGTCGGCGGCGTGGATGGATGGACTTCAAGGCTTTCGAGTGTAGCAAGGCTCATTCATGCTCGCAGCCGGGATCACGCTTGCGCGCCTACGCGCCGAGCGCAACGCTGCACGCGCCTCCAGTCCATTCGAGGTCGGGCCGTTATCCTGTTGGACGGATCTGCGAAAAGAGGCGTCATGCCTTTCCCCTGCGCCCGTCAAAGACGCCCCGAAGGGAGTCCCCTTGGGGG